>DATNJO010000682.1:0-2460 GCA_035603895.1 Pyrinomonadaceae bacterium | reverse complement strand
CGGGCGGCAAAATCTTTGAGGCCCTCCTGTCGTGACAGCCAAATCAGCGCGCTTCTTGAGATCATCCGATGTCGTTTCTGAGTTTAGTTCTGAGTTCTAAACATGGTCCTGCCTTGTGGTATTCTTGGCGAGTTTTTCGCCCGCCAATCAAGGGAGGGACTTTTGCACAAAACCATTTTGAGGAACGTTCGCGAATGCGACTGAAGCTTGTGTTCGCCGCGTCGGCGCTTGCCGCCGTTGTGGGTGCTGGTTCCTGCATAGCGCTCGTGTTGGGCGTCTTCTCAGTCGAGGCGTTGTCGCGTCCGCGTCCCGGTCTGCTGGTCGCATCGACGCTCTTGCTACCGATTGCTACAATCATCTTCTCCGCTATCTTCGTCTACCGTCACACCGCGCGCCGCCGCAAGCTGCAAGCGCTACTGACGACCCTCATCGCTACTCTCTTGACCCTCGGATTTTTTATCCTTGCTTCCGTTTGGAGTGCTCGCCGGGTTCCAACTGAACCAGTACAACTCGCTGGACCACACATCGCTGCTTAACCGCTTGCTGCGGCTTCGTTCAATCCAATCTCGCGTTGCACCGGACGCAGTGCATCGATCACAAAGCGAATGTGCTCATCGATATTGACCCCTAACTCTTCGACGCCCTGACGAATGTCGTCGCGGTTCACCGACCGCGCGAACGCTTTGTCTTTCAATTTCTTTTTGACGGAAGAGACTTCGAGATCGTCAAGACTCTTCGACGGCCGCACGAGTGCACATGCCACTAAAAAGCCACAGAGTTCGTCTGTGGCGAAGAGTGCGCGGGCCATGTCAGTGTCGCGTGGCACGCCTGTGTAAGTCGCATGGCCCAGGATCGCGCGGATGATGCGTTCGGAGTAACCGCGCCCGCAGAGAATGTTGGAGCCAGTGAACGGGTGCTGATCCGCGGTTGGGAACATCTCGTAATCGAAGTCGTGGAGCAGGCCGACCATGCCCCACTCATCTTCATCCGCGGGTCCTTCGGCATAGCGTTTTGCGCACGCGCGCATGGCAGCCTCTACCGCCAGCGCATGTTTGCGCAGGCTATCGCCCTTCGTGTACTCACACAACAATTCCCAGGCTTCGGCTCGGTTGGGCATGAAGCGTCAAACTAGCACGGGGTTGAGGATAGAACAAGCACCCAAAGCCATCCACAGATTACACAGAGTTCAAAAACAATCTGTGTAATCTATGGATGGTTTGTAGTTCAATGCGTGGCAGTGGCGAGGTAGCCGGGGCGAGCGCGCACGATGACGTTTTTGCGCGCGGTCGTTACTTTGATCTTGCGATAACGCTCGTCACGCTCTTTCTTCAACGGATAGTAACCAAGCAGGTATTGCGTGCGGAGCTCCGCCGCGATCTGCGAGAACGCGACCGGCAACGACGCGATCGTATCGGCGCGCAACAGTCTGCCACCTGATTTCTCGGCCAACGTTTCCAAATACTTATCCGCAGTCGAGTAAGCCATGTCTAACATGCGGCCGACAGAGTCGTCACTCGAGCGGCGCGACGTGGTAGTGGTCGTGGTACTACCCGGAGGACCAGGACGCGAACCCGGCACACCTGGAACACGCTGCTCTGGAACGCGTTGCGGGGGCTCTGGCATTTGATCCGGATTCGGATGTGGTTGGCGGCGCATCTCTTCCTCACGGCGCCGGCGCATGATCTCATCCGCCGTCGGCAATCCAAACGGACCAGTCTTCGGTTTACTTCCCGAAGTCGGTACAGGATCGCCGCCCGGAAATGTTGGCGGAGTCGTACCACTTGGCGGCGCTTGCCGAATCACACTGATCGTCGGCAACTGCTCTCCCGATTGCTCGCGTGCGAGTTGTTCTGTCGTGGCGCGCGTGTCGTAACGAATCGGATAAACGATCACGCCTTCTTCGTCGAGATAGCGCACGGTGCTATTGAACGTGGCTTTATCACTGTGCCAGTCCATGCCGTCACTGAAGAGCACGATCGCTTTGCGGCCCTGAATCCGGCGAATCGTATTCATCGCCAACTCAAACGCATCGTAAACCTTGGTTCCCTCACCCGATCTCGTTTGATAGATCGCCGCCTCCAACGTCTCTCGATTGCTGGTGAACTCGTTCAAATCGCGCACCGTGTCGTCAAACGAAATCACTTTCACGCGATCCGCCGGTTGCAACTGTTGCACAAACGCCAGCGCCGCCTGCCGAATCAACCGCAAACTGTCCTTCGTGCTCGAACTCGTATCCAGCATCAACACGACGTGAAACGGCAGCGACACTTTGCCGAAAAACGCGATCTGGTGCGGCACACCGTCTTCCGTGAGCACAAATTCTTCCTGCTTCAGGTCGGCTACATACACGCCACTTGCATCCGTGGCAATCACCGGCACCGTAACCAGGTTCGTGTCGATCTTGATGGTTTCGACGTCCTGCGGAGGGTCCTGAGCCAAAGATAGCGGCACCCCAAGAAC
>DATNJO010000681.1:0-7287 GCA_035603895.1 Pyrinomonadaceae bacterium | reverse complement strand
GGTTTAATAAAGGTATGCAGGCGACGCCCGTCTCGAGCCGTGAAATCATACTCGAAGGACACACTGGCCTGGAGTTCGTGAGCGAGAACCCCGCCGCAAACATCCGGTCGCAACTGTTTTTAGTTGAAAAGCGTCTGTTTCAGATCGTGACCTTCGTATTGAAGGACACGGACCAGACGCAATGGACGGATAAGTTTTTCGCGTCGTTTCACTTTACGAAGTGAGCTTACTTGATCGTGCCCAGCAAAGGACTCGACGCGCTCGCGTACAAACGCTTCGGCATTCGCCCCGCCAGATAAGCTAACCGGCCGGCCTGAATCGCGAGTTTCATCGCGGTAGCCATCTTCGCTGCGTCCTGTGCTTCCGCGATCGCCGTGTTCATCAACACTGCGTCAGCGCCGAGTTCCATCGCCACTGCGGCATCGCTCGCGGTTCCTACTCCGGCATCAACAATGATCGTCGCATCAGGCAGTTGCTCGCGCATGATGCGCAGGTTTGCCGGGTTCTGCACGCCGAGGCCCGATCCGATCGGCGCGGCCAGCGGCATGATCGCCGCGCAACCTGCGTCAAGCAGTTTCTTCGCCATGATCAAATCGTCGTTGAAATAAGGCAGGACGACGAAACCTTCGTTAACGAGAACACGCGCAGCCTCGAGTGTTTGTTCGTTGTCCGGAAAGAGCGTCGTTTGATCGCCGATGACTTCCAGTTTGACGAGATCTGTTTGCAACGCTTCGCGCGCGAGCCGGGCCGTGCGCACAGCGTCCTCTGCTGAGTAACAACCCGCAGTGTTCGGGAGAATCTGTAAAGCGGGATCGAGGTAGTCGAGAAACGACTCGCTACTGCGATCGAGCGGCACGCGCCGTACGGCAACCGTCACCATCTCCGCGCCCGAAGCGGTGTGCGCGCCGCGCATCTCTTCGTAGCTGCGATACTTTCCTGTTCCGATAAGCAAGCGCGAAGTGAATTCGCGACCCGCAATGATGAAACTCTCTTTCGCTTTCGCTGTAATGGCCGTCGACATGAGTAAAACTTTACACCGAACGCTTTTCAGAAGCGAATGCGCTTAGCCACAAAAAAGCACAAGAGGCACAAAGGTTGTTTACAAACTTTCTTGTGCTTCTTGTGCCTCTTTGTGGCTTGAACTCAACCTCCGCCAACGAAGTGGACGATCTCAACGCGGTCGTCGTCCTGAAGCATGGTCGTGCTCCAGTCGTGGCGCCGCACCACGGTGCGGTTCAACTCGACGGCAATTCTCGCCGCAGGCAAATCAAGTTGTGTGACTAGTTCTGCCAGGGAAAGTGAACCGGAGAGTTCTCTGGATTCGCCGTTGACGTAAACGCGCAAACGCTACAACCTCATTGCACCGGGTGGATGATGCGTCGCAGTTCTGCTGCCTGATCTTTTGTCGCCGCTCGCACGAGCACCGCCGCGCGACCGGAAGTGAACTCGGGAATCTGCGTCGCCACGGTAGCCAAGCCATCGCGCTCAGTCTTTAACGAATAGATCAAAGGCCGGAAAGTCGTGCCGAGGATTTTGATCGACACGGCGACATTTTGTAGCGGCACTTCCTGACCGCTGGCACGATTGCTAATCAGCACCCGCAACGTGTACTTCTCGCCGGAATAAAACTCCTCATCGTCGAGCAACACTATCGAGAGACCTTCCGGCGCCGGCTCTTCAAAAGTCTCAACCGGTTCCTCAGCAACGATCTCCGGTTCAGGCGCGCTCTCTTCCTCGACAACTTCTTCAACCGGTTCCTCAACGCGCGGCGGCGGAGGCGCCCATTCCTGCGTGATCGGCCCGTATTCAAACTCAAACTCCGGCCCAAACTCCTTCGAAACTGAAGGAGCCGCCTCCTCCTCGACCAATGGCGCCGTTTCTACAACACTCGGTTCAACTTCTTCCGAAACAACCGTCTCCTGAACTACAGGTGCCGCCGTTTCCTTCGCGGAACCGGCGCGGCTCATCTTCTTCAAATCGTCGATGCGGCCCGAGCTGATCGCCGCGCAGATCAGCGTGTGCTGGCGCTTGAGACGTTCAGCCAGAACCTCATCACTGAAGCCCTGCTCGATCAGATCGGCGTAGGGAGATCGTTTGCTGGCGAGGATGGTGCCGCCTATATAAACGAGCGAGAGAATGATCGGTGTGTCGAGTCCCTTGTCCTCTGTCTGGACATGATAGACGGTCCCTTTGTGTACGACGTCAGTGTTGAATCCGGTAATCACAGTTGCAAGGACTTGCGTTCTTTCCTCATGGGGTCGCTGTAAAAGCCCGTGGCAGGAGGCTTTTCCTGAACGGTAACACAAGCATTTTTTCACGGTCAATCAGCAATTTTTTTGCGTCGATCCGAGGCCCGATCGGCGTTAGTAACGCTGCTTGACACCCTTGATCCGATAGACTAGCATCCGCTTGTACAATGATTCTCAATCTAATTATTGAGTGGCAAGGGTGCACCTGAGATGCCGTTCCGTCTATACGACTACTTGCCCATCCTCTTGATGTTCATCGTTGCCGCAGGTTTTGCGGTAGGCAACGTGCTCCTCTCCCAATTCGTCGGCCAACGCAAAAGAACGAGAACGAAGTTGATGCCCTACGAGTGTGGCAAAGACCCGGTGGGCTCCGCGCGCGAACGGTTCTCGGTGAAGTTTTACCTGATCGCGATGATCTTCATCCTCTTCGACATAGAGGTGATCTTCCTCGTGCCGTGGGCCGCAGTCTTCAAGACGTTGGCCGGGCAGAGCGACGCGATGCGCACTTTTGTTTATGTCGAGATGATGGTGTTTGTGGGACTGTTGCTGGCGGGTTACATCTACGTCGTAAAGAAAGGTGCATTTGATTGGGGTGAGCGCGCACGGCGCGAGGCAGAAGCGGAAGCAAGGGTGTTGCACGAGTTTGAAGCGCGGCAAGCACGACAGCAACGGCCCGCCGCCTGAGGTAGTTTTATGGGACTGGAAAACATTATTTCCGAAGCTTTACCGGAAGTACTGACCACGCGGCTCGACTCTTTAGTTAATTGGGCGCGCAAGTCGTCGCTTTGGCCCGCGACCTTTGGCCTGGCCTGCTGCGCAATCGAGATGATGAATGCCACTTCGTCGCGTAACGATCTCGCTCGCTTCGGCGCCGAGGTGTTTCGCGCCAGCCCGCGTCAGGCCGACGTGATGATTGTTTCGGGACGTGTTTCGCGAAAGATGGCGCCGGTGCTGCGACGCATCTACGACCAGATGCCGGAACCGAAGTGGGTGATTTCGATGGGCGCGTGCGCGACTTCCGGCGGCGTGTTTGATAACTACGCGATCGTGCAGGGCGTCGACAAAGTTGTGCCGGTTGATGTCTATATTCCGGGTTGTCCGCCGCGGCCGGAGATGTTGATTCACGCGGTGATGATGCTTCAGGAAAAAGTAATGAAGGAGAGCCTGCGCGATCGCAAAGACGTGCCGGAAGAGGAAGCGCGCGAAGCGGTTCCGCCGGGTACGCTGCCGGTCACTGACGGCTCGACCGCGCTGAAACAGGCGCTGGAATCGCGCCCATACACGATCGCTTCGCGACACGAGCGGCGGCGTTCTTCCTAGGCGGAATATGAAGTACCACCGACATGGTCGGTGGGATTCTCGGGCTCACCTAATTTAGGGGTAGGTAGCAGATGAAAGTACCACCGACTAGAGTCGGTGGGATTCTCGGGCTTACCTAATTAGGGGTAGGTAGCGATGAAAGTACCACCGACTAGGTCGGTGGGATTCTCGGGCTCACCTAATTTAGGGTAGGTAGCAGATGAAAGTACCACCGACATGGTCGGTGGGATTCTGAGACACAAACTGAACGGGATGGCATCAGAGCCGGAAAACAAGGAAACAACCCCAATTGCAAGTTCAGAAGCTGCCGCGCCGTCACCGTTAGTGGCGGCGTTACAGCGTGAACATCCGGAGTGGGTCGCGGATGTGATCGCTGCGTTTGGCGAGATCACGATCGTGGTCCCGCGCGAACACATCGCGGCGGCGTGTTCCTTTCTAAAAACCTGGCCAGAAAGCCGGTTCGATTTTCTGTCGGACATCTGTGGCGCGGATCGCGGCGTTGAAGAAGACCCGCGTTTCGAAGTCAATTATCATCTCTTCTCCACTACAAAACATCATCGCGTGCGTTTGAAGGTCGTGTTGAGTGAAGAAGACACGCACGTGCCGACCGTTACCGGCGTGTGGCGCACCGCGAATTGGCACGAGCGCGAGACGTTTGATCTGTTTGGCGTCATCTTCGACGGACATCCGGATCTGCGCCGCATTCTGCTGCCTGACGATTGGCAGGGACACGCGTTGCGCAAGGATTTTCCGCTGCGAGGTTACGAGCCATATAGTTTGAAGTAATCGGAGTTTATCTGTGTCATCCGTGGTCAACATTCCACCGCAATTCGAAGTCGTCGATCGTCCGCTCGACACGCAGATGACGATCTCGATGGGACCACAACACCCGTCAACGCACGGCGTGTTGCGTCTCGAGCTCGTGCTCGACGGCGAGATGGTGGTCAAGGCGACGCCGGACATCGGCTATCTCCACACGGGCATGGAGAAGCTGTTTGAGTATAAGAAGTATCAGCAAGGCATCGTGATTACCGATCGGATGGACTATCTCAATCCGCTCGGTAACAACCTCGCCTACTGCATGGCCGCGGAAAAGCTGCTCGGTCTCGAGATTCCCGAACGCGCGCAAACCATCCGAGTGTTGATGTGCGAGTTGCAACGCATCGGTTCCCATCTCGTCTGGCTCGGCACGCACGCGCTCGACATCGGCGCGATGACGGTTTTCTTTTACTGTTTCCGCGAACGCGAAAAGATACTGAACTTAATCGAAGCTGCTTCCGGTGGACGATTGACGCCCTCGTATTTTCGTATCGGCGGCTTGATGATGGACTTGCCTGCCGGTTTCGAGCGGCGTTGCAAACAGTTTCTCGACGCCTTTCCGAAAGCGGTCGACGAGTTTCACACGCTGTTGTCCGGCAACAGGATTTTTCAGAAGCGTACGCAGGGCATCGGACGCATCTCCGCGGAAGACGCGATCGATTGGGGTTTGTCTGGTCCATGCTTGCGTGGCAGCGGCATCAATCTCGACATTCGCCGCGCGAATCCGTACTGCGGTTACGAAAACTACGACTTTGAAGTGCCGACCGAACCAGATGGCGATGTGTGGGCGCGTTACATGGTGCGGATGCGCGAGATGAAAGAGTCGCACAGGATTTCCGTGCAGGCGTTGTCGCGGTTGAAGCCCGGATCGGTGAAGGCGGACGCGCCGAAAGTTGTGTTGCCCGATCGAGAGGCGATGAAGAGCCACATGGATGCGTTGATTCATCACTTTTTGATCGTAGCTGAAGGGTTCGACGTGCCGGCGGGCGAGGTTTATCACCCGATTGAGGCTTCGAAAGGCGAGTTGGGTGTTTACATCAGATCGGATGGTGGGCCAAAGCCGAGCCGGGTTCACTTCCGCGGACCGAGCTTTGTGAATCTTTCGGCGCTGCCGGCGATGTCGGAAGGTGAGATGGTTGCTGATGTGGTGGCGATCATTGGGTCGCTGGATATCGTGCTTGGGGAAATTGACCGGTAAAAGGGCCACAGACTTACACGGAGAAACACGGACAGAGTCTATGCAAAATGAATTTAAATTGTCCGTGTGAGTCCGTGTAAGTCGGTGGCTTAAATAAAATGAGTTCTCAACTGGTAAACATTGGACCACTGTCGCAGCCTGTGTCGCTGGGCGTTGAGCCCGCGACGTTTTCGGCTGAAGTGGAAGCGGAGATAGATCGTCACCTGGCGAAGTATCCGGTGATGCGTTCGGCGATTCTGCCGTTGATGTTTATCGTGCAACGCGAGCGGGGCTATCTCGATCCACCAGGAGTGTTGTATCTGGCGAATCGACTGAAAACGCGCGTGACGGACATCTGGGAAGTCGCAACGTTCTACTCAATGATCCAGACAAAGCCGGTCGGCAAGTACCACATTCAGGTGTGCAAAACACTCTCGTGCAAGATCATGGGCGCGGGAAAAGTCACGGAGCACTGTTCGCAAAAGCTCGGTATTAAAGTTGGCGAAACGACACCAGATGGTCGCTTCACGTTATCGGAAGTTGAATGTCTCGGCTCGTGCGGCACCGCGCCGATGTTTCAGCTCAACTTCGACTATCACGAGAACCTGACACCCGAAAAGATCGACCAGGTACTGGACGCGCTGCCTTAATAGTTTATGCGTATCGAAGCAATCGGCTGTGAACCACTGCAACTCCGACGAGTTCATCTCGAGAACTCACGCAGCCTCGACGTCTATCGTCGTAACGGCGGTTACGCAGCGTTGAAGAAAGTTCTCGACGGCATGTCGCCGGACGACGTGATCAATGAAGTGAAGAAATCGGCACTGCGTGGCCGCGGCGGCGCGGGCTTCCCGACAGGCATGAAATGGAGTTTCGTGCCGAAGGATTCACCAAAACCGAAGTACGTGGTCTGCAACGCTGACGAATCCGAACCGGGCACATTTAAAGATCGCTATTTGATGGAACGCGATCCACACATGCTGATCGAAGGCATGTTGATCGCCGCCTACGCGCTGAACGCTAAAACGAATTACATCTACACGCGCGGCGAGTACAAATATCTGATCGACATCATGGACGTCGCGCTCGAAGAAGCGCGTGCAGCAGGACTGCTTGGCAACAACATTCTCGGTTCCAACTTCTCCTGCGAGATCCACACGCACACCGGCGCCGGCGCTTACATCTGCGGCGAAGAGACCGCATTGCTGAGTTCATTGGAAGGACTGCGCGGCCATCCGCGGATGAAGCCGCCCTTCCCTGCTGTTTCCGGTTTGTATGCGTGTCCGACGGTCGTCAATAACGTCGAGACGCTGACCGCCGTGCCCGACATCATCAACATGGGCGGCGAGGCTTATCAAAAACTCGGGACCGAAAAGAGCGGCGGCACGAAGCTGTGGTCCGTCTCCGGTCATGTCGTTCAACCCGGCGTTTACGAATTGCCGATGGGTTACGACGACATGGAAAAGTTCATCATGGAAGACTGTGGCGGCATACTCAACGGCAAACAGTTGAAGGCCGTGATTCCGGGTGGCTCGTCGGTCTACATCATGCGCGCCGATCAGATCGTCGGCAAAGACGTGCGTATGGATTACGAAGGTTTAGTGGCCGCGGGTTCGAGTGTTGGTTCGGGCGGTTTCATCGTGATGGACGAGACGGTTGACGTGTTTGAGTCAACCAAGAACCTGACCGAGTTTTACAAACATGAATCCTGCGGCTGGTGCA
>DATNJO010000680.1:0-2380 GCA_035603895.1 Pyrinomonadaceae bacterium | reverse complement strand
TTTCGTATAGCCTTTCCCGCTCCGCTCCTCCTTTGCGAGTGTTACAATCCACTCGCAAAGGGGAGTATTAATGAGCGAAGACCTAACGAAAACACTTCCGGCGAGCGATAGTGAAAAGCTGACGCTGATCCTTACAACTGTGCAATCGCTAACGGTTCGAGCAGACAATATCGATTCCAGATTAGGTCGCGTCGAACAAACCGTGCACGAGACGCGGCCCATTCTGGAGAGGGTGGGTGCAGATATGCAGAGGGTACTCGCAGATATCGGTCAGTTGAAGGAAGGCCAAATTGAGGCTCGTGCCGAAATCTTACAGTTGCACGAAGGCCAAAGAGCGCTAAGCACTGAGGTTCGCGCGCTAAGGCGCGACATTGATCACCAGTTTGGCAATGTACACACCAAGCTGATTGAGATCGAGATCGAGCATCGTGACATTCATGACCGAGTGACTCGTTTGGAACTCAACAGCACCCCACCGAATACTCAAACTTGATGCGCCTCAGAGCATCTCCTATACTGCGAAACGTAGTAACTATTCAGCTCGCGAGGTCGCAACGGTTGCAGCCGACAGTTCATGAGGGACGACTCAACGCTGAGGGGTTTCGCTTCGCGATCGTCGCGAGCCGCTGGAATGAATTCATCACCGGCCGGCTCGTCGAAGGATCGCTCGACGCACTCGAGCGACTCGGAGCAAAAGAAGGTCTCGTGTCCGTATACCGCGTGCCGGGCGCCTTCGAGATACCGTTACTCGCTTTGCGGCTGGCGCAGTCGCGAAGGTTTGACGCAATTATTTGCCTGGGCACGATCATACGTGGACAAACGCCGCATTTCGATTACATCGCCAATGAAGTCACGCGCGGCATTTCTCACGCAGGTCTTGAATCAGGACTGCCAGTGGTCTTTGGCATCGTCACCGCCGATACTGTCGATCAAGCGATCGACCGCGCCGGCGTCAAACTCGGCAACAAGGGTTTTGAAGCCGGCATGACGGCCGTAGAACTGGCAAATTTATACAAGGAAGCGTTCGAAGCTTAATATCAAAGGTTAATATCAGTAATTGGTAATTTGTTATGGGTTCGCGACGTAAGGCACGGGAATGTGCCTTGCAAATGCTCTTTGCGGCTGACGTTGCCGAAATGCCTCCGGACGATGTGGTCCGTAGCTATTGGGCTGAACTGGGAGAATCCGACCTCGACGAGACGGCCCGCGGATTCGCCACGCGTTTGGCTAAGGGAACGCTCTCCAATCTGGAACTGCTCGACGATCGCATTCGTTCGCGCGCCGAACACTGGCGCATCTCGCGCATGGCCGTCGTCGATCGCAACATTCTCCGTCTCGCGGTCTACGAGTTTCTCTACGAACCGACGCCTCGAACCGTTGCCATCAACGAGGCACTCGAAATCGCACGCCGCTTTTCAACTTACGAAGCGACACAGTTCATCAATGGCATTCTCGACGCTATAAAACGCGATCTCGACGAACAACAACCTCAACAGAATGTTCGCTCCGAACCGGAAGACGGCGACTAGCGTGATTCCGTGAACCTTTCAGATCGACTCGAACAGATCTCCGCGACCATCGGCGAGCTGCGCGCCTCAGCGGCAGACGGTCGCAAGTCGCGGCAGTTAATCGATTCGCTCTTTCGCACGGTACACAGTTTCAAAGCAGCGGCTTCAGCCGAGGGCTGCGACGACCTCAGTTGCACCGCACACGAATTCGAAAACCTGCTTCACTCACTGCGCACCGGCAAACTCACACTCAATGACGAAGTGCTGCAAGCGCTCGACGCAGCAGCGGCCGCACTGAGCGAAGGTTCCTCTTTTGAAGGCTTACCCGAGATCGCCAACGAGACACAACACGATCGCCTCCCTTCCGAGTTCGCAAACCTGAAGGACGACGAACGGCATCGCGCCGCTGAGGCGGTGCGCGAAGGTTCGAACCTCTACGTGCTGAAAGCCGTGTTTAACGTTAGTGATTTCGACGAGCGGTTTCGGCAATTGAAGGAACAGTTGGAGAAGGATGTCGAACCGATCTCAACGTCTGCGTTGATGGAAGACGACAAAATTATTTTCCAGGTCGTCTACGCATCCCAATCCGAAAAAATCCCTCTCCAAACAGTCCTTCAGCAAGCGATACAAGCGGGAAAAACAGTAGCGGCACAACTTCAGAAGCAGATTGAGTTCGTTACGCAAGGCGATGAACTTTTATTAGACAAGCTGTGGTCCGACGTACTCACCGATGCCTTAGTTCACCTGGTCCGCAACGCCGTTGACCACGGAATCGAATCACGCGGCACCGTAATAATTGACGCCCAACCAGGACAATTCACAGTAATAGACGACGGTCGGGGCATTGCTCCGGAAAACTTGCCGCTAATCTT
>DATNJO010000679.1:0-9547 GCA_035603895.1 Pyrinomonadaceae bacterium | reverse complement strand
ATGCCGGGTTACGGGTTTTCCGGAAAGCCGACTTCTCCCGGTTGGGATCCTGTTCGCATCGCACGCGCCCAGATCGAGTTGATGAAGCGTCTCGGATACACGCGCTTCGTGGCCCAGGGCGGCGATTGGGGTGCGCTCGTTACCGAACAGATGGCGTTGCTCGCGCCTCCTGAATTGATTGGTATCCACACCAACATGCCGGGCGCGGTTCCAACCGAGGTTGGAAAGACGCTCCCAAGTGGTCCACCACCAGCCGGCCTCTCGGCAGAGGAGAAGAATGCGTTCGATCAGCTCAGCTACTTCTTCACACACGGTCTCGGCTATGCACTCGAGATGGCAAACCGCCCACAGACGCTTTACGGAATTGCAGATTCACCAGTCGGCCTGGCTGGTTGGATCATCGACCACGACATCGACAGCTACAAGCTCATCGCGCGCGTTTTCGACGGTGAGACCGAGGGTCTGACAAAAGACGACATCCTCGACAACATCACGCTCTACTGGTTGACGAACACGGCAGTCTCTTCCGCGCGTCTGTATTGGGAAAACAAGTTAGCGTTTTTCGAGCCGAGGAATGTACCAGTTCCCACGGCGATCAGTGTCTTTGCGAATGAGATCTACGCCGCGCCGAAAAGTTGGGTTGAAAAGGCATATCCGAAACTCATCTTCTTCAACCATCACGACAAGGGCAGTCACTTTGCCGCCTGGGAACAGCCGGCAGCTTTGACGGCCGATTTGCGCGAAGGTTTTCGATCGTTGCGCTAATTAACAGAGACACAATCATGAACGAACAACCTCAAGTAGACATGCAGCTCGAAGTCGCGCTGCTCGCGGTTTCTGACGTCGATCGCGCCAAGGCGTTCTACGAAAAACTCGGGTGGCGCGTCGACATCGACTTCGCGCACGGCGACTTTCGCGGCGTGCAAGTGACACCGCACAATTCGAACGCCTCGGTAATCTTTGGCAAGGGAATCACGTCGGCTAAACCGGGCGCGGCGCCGAGTTTGATCTTAGCCGTGCACGACGTCGATGCGGCCCGCGCCGCGTTGATCGCACGCGGCCTCGACGTGAGTGAGGTTTTCCACTTCGCTGCTGGACCATTCAACAACGCGGTGGAAAACCCGCGCGCCGCTGGGCGCGATCCGCAAGGTCGTTCTTATTCCTCGTTTGCTTCGTTTGAGGATCCTGACGGAAACAGTTGGTTGCTCCAGGAGATCACGACGCGGCTTCCCGGCCGCATCGACTCTGGCGTGACTTCCTACGGTTCCGTAAGCGATCTGGAGAGTGCCCTTCGACGCGCGGAGGCTGCTCATGGCGAACACGAGAAACTCACCGGGGAGCGCGACGCAAACTGGCCGGACTGGTATAGCCGTTATATGGCAGCGGAACAGTCCGGCCAGGAACTGCCTAAGTAGACAGGATTACAGGATTCACAAGATGTCTTTTACCATCTTGTGAATCCTGTTAATCTGTCAAAAACCCCTAATCCTTAACCGAACGTTAACCTCCAATTTAAGCGTTCGTAACCACCTCTCGATTAAATCTCCACTCTTACCGCTAAAACCTGTCGGCAACATTGGAGAAAATCTGTGAGACTAGAACGCTTTGTTAAAGTGTGGTTCTTCCTGGTCCTAACGCCTTTGCTGGCGTCCGTCGTGTCAGCACAATCAACTGGAAGCGTGGCAGGCCGCGTGATTGATGCGCTGACGCAACGGCCTTTGCCGGGAGCAGCGGTCAAACTTCAGGGCACATCACTTTCATCCGACACCGATCGCGCTGGAGCGTTTCAACTGCTCGGCGTTCCCGCGGGCCAGCAGACGATCACCGTTTCATATCTCGGTTATGAGGTCGCGGCATTTGAGGTTCAAGTGCGCTCTGGTGAAACGGTCGATCTTCAGGCCGCGCTCAAGCCGCTGCCGCAGATCAAGGAGTACGTTGAAGTTCGCAGCGATCAACTCGACGGGCAAGCGCGTGCGCTCAATCAACAGATGACGTCGCCCAACATCGTCAACGTTGTTTCCGCGGACCAAATCGGCCGCTTCCCCGATCCAAACGCTGCCGAAGCGACACAACGAATACCGGGAATCGTTATTCAACGCGATCAAGGCGAAGGCCGCTTCGTGAGTGTTCGCGGGACAGAGCCGCGTCTCAACTCAGTGATGATCAACGGCGAACGCATCCCGGCGCCCGAGGGCGACATCCGTTATGTCGCGCTCGATGTGGTGCCCGCTGATCTGCTTGAAGCAATCGAGGTTTCAAAAGCGCTCACGCCTGATATGGATTCCGATGCGATCGGCGGCGCAGTCAACCTCGTGACAAAACAAGCTCCCGAACGAACCATACTCTCGCTGACGGCTGGACTCGGATACAACAGCATCGTCGAAGATGGTCTACAGAATTTCTACGGGACCGTCGGACGAAGGTTCTTTGACAACCGCCTCGGCGCACTGGTCTCGACAAGCTTCTTCAATACTTTTCGCGGCTCGCAAAACTTTGAAGCCGAATACGACGACGGAGAACTCGACTCGCTCGAGACACGCGACTATCGTCTGCGCCGCAAGCGTTTCGGTATCAATCCAGTCTTTGACTGGCGACAGTCAAAGACGTCCGAGTTTTTCCTGCGCGGTATTTACAATCGCTTCTCCGATGATGAGTTTCGCCGCTTTTACGTGAACGCGATCGGCGACGACGCGCTGGAGCGCAATCTGCGCGACCGTTTTGAAGTACAGGAAATAATCTCCGGCGCAGTCGGCGGTCGTCACCTCTTCAACAACCTGCTACACACCGACTGGCGATTCACTTATTCATACGCCCAAGAACGCGAACCGAAAAACATCACCAGCACTTTCGTGCAGGAGGACGTCGAGTTCGCTCCGAACGTAACGTCATCGCAAATCGATCCGAATAACATTCAGGCTAATCCACTGAATGAAGACATCAATCAATTTGTGCTCGATGAGCAGACTACTGAGAACAACATAACCAACGATCGCGAGCTCACCGGGTCCATCAACTTCGCGCTGCCGCTTCGAACGGTCTCGAGTTTTAGTGGCGTGCTGAAATTCGGCGGCAAGTATCGCTATCGCAAGAAGGCGCGAAACAACGAAGTGCTTGAGGTCGAACCGGAAGGCGACGTATTCCTCAGCAGCGTGCTCGATCCTAATTACCGTGTGCGACGATTTTTAGACGGTCGTTACCAACCCGGCAACGAATTCGTTAATCCTGCATTTTCGAGAAACCTGGCGAGTAGTCCGGGCGTGGAGATCGAGAAAGATTTCGAAGAGGACCTGGCTGATTACTTTGCCAAGGAGAAGATCGGCGCCGGCTATGTGATGGCCGAACTTCAATTAGGCGAGCGGTTGATGTTGCTGCCCGGTCTGCGTTACGAGCGGACCAGTACCGATTATGGCGCGTTTCAGGTTTTGTTCGACGAAGACGGCGATCTTTCCGGTGTTTCACCAATCGACGGACGTAACACCTACAACTTTCTGATGCCGGCGCTGCACGCTCGTTATCAACTCGGCGCGAACACAAACCTGCGCGCTGCTGTTAGCCGAACTCTTTCGCGTCCAAACTTTGTCGATGTAATTCCGTTCCAGTTAATCGTCGAAGAAGACAGCGAGATCGAGCGCGGCAATCCGAATCTGGCGCCGACCAAGTCAGTAAACTTCGATCTGATGGCCGAACACTACTTCAAAACGGTGGGCGTCGCCTCCGCGGGTTTCTTCTACAAACGTTTGACCGACAATATCTTTTTGTCTCGCTTTGATGAGGATCGAAACGGCGACACGTTCGAAGTTACGCAACCGGTGAACGGTGAACGTGCCAGCCTCTGGGGTCTCGAACTCGCTTTCTCAAATTCGCTACGTTTCCTTCCCAATCCATTAAACGGTTTGGGAGTTTATGCAAACTACACTTTCACGGAATCCACGGCGCATTTTGTAGGACGAAGTGACGGACCGCTTCCGGGGCAAGCCCGTCATTCAGGCAACTTCGCCGTGTACTACGAGAAGTTCGGGTTTTCGGGGCGGCTGTCGCTCAATTATCATGGCCGTTACACGGAAGAGATCGGCGAAGATCTTAGCCGCGATTTGTTTTTCGATTCGCACGCACAGTGGGACATGTCTCTCAGCCAGCGGATCAATAAATGGCTGCGAGTTTATGTCGACGTTCTCAACCTGACGAATGAACCGCTGCGCCGTTTTGAGGGATTTCGCAATCGTCCGGTTCAGGAAGAATATTATCGCTGGTGGATGACGGCGGGTGTGAAGCTTGATTTCTGATATGAATTTTCTACGCAAAGATCACGTGATGCTCTTATTAATCCTTGTCTTGCTCGCTACCGCTTGTCAGGCCAGCAAGGCAACACACAAGCCTGTCGATTCAGTTCTCGAAGTGTCGGCAACCATCGAGACCGAGCCGACAGGAGTGCGAGGCGACTCGGCAGACGACTCCACGCTGTGGGTTAATCCAACCGACCCGTCTCAAAGCCTAATCATCGGCACCAACAAGCAACGCGGTCTCGCCGTTTATGACCTGAGCGGCAAACAGGTTCAGTTTCTCTCGGACGGCCGGCTGAACAACGTGGACCACCGTGACAACTTCCCGCTCGGCGGCCAAAAGATATCGCTGGTCACAGCCAGCAATCGCAGCAACAACACCATCGCCATCTATCGCGTCAATCCCGAAACCCGGCGGTTGGAGAATGTCGCTGCTCGCGCGATTGCCACCGTCGAAGCTTACGGCTCGTGCATGTACCACAGCCAAACAACCAACAAGTTCTACTACATCGTCACGAACAAGCACGGTCAAGTTGAGCAATTAGAATTGTTCGACAATGGCAAAGGCCAGGTAGACGCCAAGCGCGCGAGACTATTTAAAGTTGGCTCGCAGCTCGAAGGTTGTGTGGCGGATGACGAGTTGGACCAACTGTACATCGGCGAGGAAGCGGTTGGGATCTGGAAGTATCCAGCCGCGCCGAACGCGCCGGCGAATGCGACGAAGGTTGATGGTGTTCTACCGGCGGGTAATCTAAAGGCTGACGTCGAGGGTCTCACACTCGCTTATCAGAAAGACGGCCGCGGGTATTTGATCGCGTCCAGTCAGGGAAACAACACTTACGTTGTTTACCGCCGCGAAGGCAACAACGCCTACGTCAAAACATTTCGCATTGTCGCGGGCAACGGTATCGACGGAGTTTCAGAGACCGATGGCATCCACGTCTTCGCGGCGCCACTCGGTCCCAAATTTCCGAACGGTGTTTTTATCGCGCAGGACGGCGTGGACGACAAAGGCACACAGAATTTCAAACTCATTCCCTGGCAATTGATCGTGAATGAGTAGTGTTGGCCTTCACCTGTCCACGCCGTTTTCCGGCGTCAATACCGCCACTGCCAGTTCACGCTGTAAATCTGCGCGAGCTCGTCGAGATTGGCGCGCAGGCGCTCCCATTCGCGCGCTGCGTTGTCGTTGCGCAGCCGGTTGCGTCGCATGAAGGAGTCGATGCTCGCGGCGCGATCCAGGACGGATTGAACGTCTGCGCTGGTTGACTTGTGGTCGTCAAAGCGATCGCGTAGCGTCTTGGTACTTTCGTAATACTCTTTCACGAAACGATTGATGTCGTCTTCCTCACGGCTACCGTCAAACCGGCTCTTGTCGAGCGAAGAATCCAGCGCCGAACGAAAACGATCGGACTGTTGTTCGATACTGCGAAGTACTCGTTCGACCTCGCGATCGGTGACGCGGTAGGGAACGCCCACAGTCGTTCCTACCGGAGCAATGTCGCGAGGTGCGGCACTATAGCCGTCCCAACGCCAGCTTACGTTATAAGCCGAAGCCAGCTCGTCGAGGTTGCTCTTCAACGTGGACCATTCATTCTGAGACTTTGACGAAAGACGATTGCGGCTCATGAAGTCGTCGATGCGCGCGGCGCGATCGAGCACGGCTTCGACGTCGGCAGTAGCCGAGTGGTGCTTATCGAAATGATCGCGCAGTCGCTTTGTCTGCTCGTAATAGTCTTTGATGAACCCGTTGATATCGTCTTCACGGTTAGTGCCGTTGAAGCGGCTTTTGTCGAGCGCGGAATCCAGGCTCGAGCGAAAACGATCTGACTGCTGCTCGATACGCTTGATGATTTTTTCGACGTCTTTGTCGCTCACTCGATACGGTTGACCGACGACCTGCGCTTTTGCCGTGGAAATTAAGAGTGCGGAACACACACAGAGGACTGATATAACAAACAGCCTGTGCAACATATTAGAACTCCTTGAAGCGGGTGGTTAAAATGAAGGGGCTAACGGGGTAGACCAATTATAGGCGGGAGAAACCACAAGTGCCAACGCTCTTTGACCCATTGAGGGTCGGACAAATCGAACTCGACAACCGCATCATCATGGCGCCAATGACGCGCAGCCGTGCGAACGACGAAGGCGTGCAGCCGGATTTCGCCGCGGAGTACTACCGGCAACGCGCGTCCGCCGGACTAATCATCACCGAAGCGACGAACGTCAATCCGATGGCGAAGGGTTACGTCCGCACACCCGGCATCTACACGGCCGCGCAGATCGAAAGCTGGCGTGCCGTAACACAAGCAGTACACGCTCGCGGCGGCACAATCTTCATGCAGATTTTTCACACCGGCCGCATCGCGCTGCCTGATTTTTTGCCCAACCACGCACAGCCCGTTGCGCCCAGCGCCGTTCGCGCAAACGGAAAGAACTACACCGACGAGGGAATGAAAGACTTCGTCACGCCGCGCGAGATCACGAAAGACGAGATCGCACAAACCGCCAACGACTTCGGTACCGCCGCGAAGAATGCGATCGCTGCCGGGTTCGACGGTGTAGAGCTGCACTCGGCGAGCGGTTACCTGGTCCAACAGTTCCTCACGACGAACGTGAATCTCCGCACAGACGAATACGGCGGCTCGATCGAGAATCGCACGAGATTTCTTTTCGAAGTGTTGGATGCGATGGAGAAAGAAACCGGCGCGCAACGGCTGGCGGTTAAGTTCTCGCCACAGATCGCGTTCAACGACATCGAGGAACTCGATGCCGGCGAGGTTTATCCTTACATTCTCGAACGTCTAAATGCGCGGCAGCTCGCTTATGTTCACGTCGCGGATGGAACTGGCACGGGCTGGCATGCGAAGTTGCGTCCTCTTTACAACGGTCTCTATTTCGCGAACGCAAGGTTCACCTACGAAAGCGGCACAGAACTCCTGGCGCAAAACGGTGCGGATGCAATTGTGTTCGCGACGAAGTTCATCGCGAACCCCGATCTGCCTGAGCGCTTCCGTCATGGCGCGGAGCTCAACCAAAGCGATCGAGCGACTTATTACTCGCCGGGCGAGAAGGGCTACTCCGATTATCCGACACTACAACCTGGTTGAAACTAAACCGCACGGAAAGCAGTATTAGCCACAAAGAAGCACAAAAGGCACAAACGTTTCGCAAGTACCTTTGTGCCTCTTTGTGGCAAGAACTGTGAAAACCTTTTTACTAACTGCAATTCGTTTCGTAGCAGTGACCATCCTGTACTTCGTCTGCTTCGCCGTCGTTTCAGGAGCACTGCTTTCCAACGCGGCTGGACCATCGTCGCCGGCGGATGCTAGTGCCGCGCTCGCAGCACTCTTTGCGGTGAGCTTGATAAACGCTGCGGTTTGGACCTACGTCATACTTCGTTCTCGTTGGACCGGTTGGAAACTCATCGTTACGGTCCTGCTGGTATTCTTCGGCGTCAGCACGTTGATGCCGCAGATCGAGACCGCGTACTTCATCACGCGTCTGCCGCCGGGCATGTTGCCGCGTCTTTTCCTCGCGGGAATAATCATGGCGATAGTCTTTGCGCCACTCGCCGTGTTGATTCTTGGCAAAGCCAGGTCTCAGGGAAACGAAAGAGCTGGCGATTCACGACCAAAAACGCCGGTTGCCGAGTGGCTCCTGAAGTTGTCGCTAATCGTAATCGCTTACCTTTTCCTCTACTTCACCTTCGGCTATTTCATCGCGTGGAAAAACCCTGCCGTGCGCGAATTTTACGGTGGGAACGATCCCGAAGGCTTTCTGTCTCACATTGCAAGTCTGCTACGCGACGAGCCGGCGCTTTTTCTACTACAAGCTGTACGAGCTTTATTGTGGACCGCCATCGCTGTACCGGTGATCAAGATGATGAAGGGCGCGTGGTGGGAAACGGGATTGGCAGTTGCGCTGTTGTTTGCGGTTATGACTTCACAACTCCTCTTGCCGAATCCGCTGATGCCGGCTGAAGTGCGCATGGCCCACCTCGTGGAAACAGCGACTTCCAACTTTCTGTTTGGCTGGTTAGTAGTGCTGATTTACGACCGGACGATCTCCAGCAGATTGCCTGCCGGATCGCGCACGTAAAATCGCGGATTGCCCTCGATCGGACGAGGGTCGGGAATAATCTCCACACCTGCGTCGCGAAACTTATTTTCCGTTGCTTTCAAATCAGAAACTGCAAAGCAGATATGACGCGAGCTGAGTGGCCCGGGACGGTCGTTTTCAACTGAAAGGTGCAACTGGTTGCCGCCGATCTGATACCACGCGCCGGCCGGCCGCGAGCCGCCGGGTTTTGGAACCTGCGTCAGTCCCAGCACATCGCCGTAAAATTCTTTTGCTCGCTGCTCCAATTCGGACGGCACCGTAACGTTGACATGATGAAGTGTAACCACCACAGTTAATCTCCATTCGTACTTGCGCGCCAAAAAGCTGGCAACCTGAAAACTTCATCACTATACTAACAGTCAACTCCTCCAAAAGCGTTTCGGGAGGCAAGAGGTGCCAGTCGCGGGTTGGAAGCAGTTAGGGCCCGTTTATTTTTACATCGCACTTGCCGTCTGCCTGATCGCACTCACCCGCGGCGAAGACTTTTCCTGGCTACAGAACGTCTTATTTATCAGCGTCGGAGTGCTGAGCTGGACGTTGATCGAGTACGTCCTTCATCGTTTCATTTTTCACTACACGGCGCGTTCCGCTTTCGGCAAGAAGTTAGTCTACGCCGCGCACCTGTCGCACCATGAGATGCCGCGCACGGCGAACCATTTCTTTTCGAGTATGTTGCTGAGTTTGCCGGTGGCAACCGTTTACTTGCTGGCCGCATGGATCGCGACGGGTTCTTTGCGTGTTGCCGCCTTATTGTTCGCGGGGTTAACTGCGGGTTATTTCTGTTACGAGTGGCTCCACTTCCAGGCACACCATCGGCGGCCTCGGCTGCGTCTCTTCAGGTATCTCAGGAAGTATCACTTGTTACACCACTACCAGACTCCGGAGCTTCGTTTTGGCGTAACGTCTCCGCTGCTCGACGTGATCATGGGAACGTTTCGTCCGGTGAGGAAACGGCTCAACTTCGCCTCCCGCCAAACAAGGACTTGAGCCACAAAGAGGCACAAGAAGCACAAAGCTCTTTCGCCAATTATTCTTTCTTGCTCTTCAGTTGTTTGATCAGATCGCGTACCGCGCCGGCGTCTTCAGCTTTCGGGTCGATGCGAAGGTAAGTTTCCAGTTCAGCAATGGCCTTCACGGTGTCGCCT
>DATNJO010000678.1:0-3877 GCA_035603895.1 Pyrinomonadaceae bacterium | reverse complement strand
GGTTTCCGCCTGCACGGCAAGTTCGCGGGCTGTTTCGTAATTGCCGTGAGCATGATGAAGCTGTGCCTGCGTCACCAACACAAGCGCCTCGCCGACCTTGTTTCCTTCGGCGCGATAGAGTTCACGCGCTCGTTTCAGCGCCGACAACGCTGCTTCGTCATTACCTGACAAAAGCTCGGCCCGGCCGCGCGATGCGAGCGAGCGCGCTTCGTCCGCGCGTAATCCGAGTGACGCGAATGTCTCGGTGACACGGGAATAAATCTGCGCGGCTTCCGGCACGAGATTCAGCTCCAGATACGCATCGGCGATCTCTCGTTCCGCCAACGCTGACTGATGCGGCATGCCGAGAAACTCGTAACGGCGGCGCGACCGTTCCAGATAATCGAGCGCCTGATCGTAGCGGCCGCGCAGCAACGCAAAGTTTCCAATGTTTCCCTCAATCTCGGCCTGCGTCACCGGCACGCGCGCACGTTCGGCGAGTTCTACCGCCTCCTCGTACAACGCCGCCGCGGACGAAAACTTGTGTAGCACCGCGTGAGTATTCGCGAGACAGTTATTGATCGTAGCCAGTTGTTTTTCGTGGTTGACGGCGATGAAGCGCACGCGCGCGGAGGTGTGAAACTCTTCCGCTTCCAGGTATTGATCGCGGCGAAAGTAAAGATTGCCGATGTTGTGTTCGATCTTTCCAGTCGCCAGTAAATCATCGTGTTCGAGAAAGACTCCGCGGGCCCGTAGTGCACACGCGATGGCTTCGTCGTAAAGACCAAGCATCGCGAGGGCTATGACTTTGCTGACTTCAGTAGCGGCCGCTGCGTGAGGTTTATCGAGCCGGAGGAACACGTGGCGCGCTTCGTCGAGCGTGGCGATCGCGCCGGACATGTCGCCCTTGATCAAGGCTTCGATGCCCTGCGTCCAATGGCACAGGGCGTTGAGCTCGGGATTTTTTTGTAGCTTGGAGATCGTGCGCAACGTAGCCGAAGCAGCCAACGAGCGATTCGGGTTGCTGCTCCAACCGTCGAGACAAATGTCTTTGAGAATGTAGGCGAGTTGTACGTCTAACCCCGCGCGATGGTCCTGAAGCAGAGCGTTCCGTTGAGGTTCATCAGCTTCAACCAGACGCGCTGCAAGTTCCGCACGGTCCATCTATCGCTCACCAGTTTAAGGTCCGAGTTCGAGCTGGGGAATATCCACTAACATGCCGGGCAGATGCACGGAGATCTTGTAAGTCCCGGCGGGCACGGAGCCAAAGAAAAACTCGCAAACCTCATTCAATCTCGCCGTAGCAGTGAAACTGTCGCTTTCGAGGTTTACCTCGCCGTATTCGCAAGTCGCCCCGAGTATCTGACCCGCGATTTCGTTCTCCGGCGACACGCGCAACTCAATATCAGCAGTTTCCGTCGAATATAGCAACTGCCTGTCGCCGCTCGTTTGCGAGCGCAGTCCGAACGCGGGCGCCGCAACCAGACTATCAAAACTCAACGCCGCGATGACACGCGTGGCCAATGACGGTAACCCCGACGGTTGCTGACTACTCCGAAACAATCTTCGCGCGCTTTCTACCAGGTTTGGCGGCGGGTTTTCAATCGTGTCGGACCTCATTAACCCGATCGTTTGCCGGACCTTTTCTAATTGTCCCGAACAGTGCGAACAGGCGAAGAGATGCTCCAATACTTCGTCGGAAGTTGCCGACTTTTCATCGGCCAGGTCAACCAACTCTGTAAACGGGATGTGCGGTGAGAAAATGCTCATAATGGTGCTCTACCCATAGAAGGTGAGTTCATTCAACCAGTCAAACAGTGCCTCTCCGCAGCGGTAAAATACGTCGAAATCATTGCTCCAATAGTTGTAGCAGCTTCTTTAGACAGCGTGCACGTGTCGGGCCGATGCTGCCTTCCGACGTCCCAAAGGCTGCCGCTATCTCCGAATAAGGCGCCGGTACAGGCCGATAGTAAAGCATCGCGAGGAGCTTTTGACAGCGCGGATCGAGGGCGGCGAGCGCCGTGCGGATGCGGTGTTGTTCCTCCAGCCGCATCAGTGCCTCGTCGGGTAAAAGCGCCGTATCGACCACGGCCGCCAGCACATCCTCGGCGCCGTGTGCGTCATCGGTTTTCGCTGTTTGTAAAGCACGTTCTTTGGTCAGCAGCCGCCAAGTTTTGCGGCGAGCCGTGGTCACGAGCCACGCGTGCAGGCGGTCGGGCTCGGTAATATCGTTCATCTTTTCAAACAGCGTCACAAACACTTCCTGAAACACCTCGGCCGCTTGATCCTCGTTAAGACCAGCGCGCCGAGGGATCGCAAAGATCAGGCGCTGATAACGATCGACCAGGGCGTTCCACGACGACTCGTCGCCGTGACGGCAGGCGATCAGCAATTCTTTGTCAGTGGGTTGCATGCAGATTATTGAATCCAAACCGCAGGTGAATGGAGCATAGAATCTAGTTGTATTTTCCGCAAACCGCCTCGCACTGTCTTTGCATAAGGGTCATTCAAAGACTCCACCCCCCGGCAAATCAAGGAATAAGAATCGAGGTTCAATGCTTCGGTATAAGGAAGCTCTCGCACTTTTTAACCCGCAACCTAAATCAACTGCGCGGACTCTACTAACAAATCCACGAGTACTTCTCTACTCGCACGACACCTTTGGACTCGGAAACATTCGCCGCACATTACTGTTAGCTCAGGAAGTTATCGATCAATACCCACGAGCGGCTGTCTTATTAATAACCGGGTCGCAGGTCATTCATTCGTTCCGCATCCCTGAAGGTGTCGACTACATCAAGCTGCCGTGTCTCGATCGGATCGACGCGGAACGTTATGAATCACGTTTCCTCGTCGAGTGCTCCGAAGCTGTCAAACGCACGCGGAGTGCCATCATTGAAAAAACCGTACTCGGATTCGCGCCTAACCTGATAATTGTCGACAAACGTCCGGCGGGCGTTGATGGCGAGTTGGCTGATACGCTCAAGGCTCTCCGCACGCGCAATTTTCCGACTCGTCTCGTGCTCGGCATGCGCGACATTCTCGACGAACCGCGCAAGACGCGCGAGACGCTCAAGAACAATCGCAGCTTCGAAGTCATCCGCGATTACTACGACGAGGTCTGGATCTACGGCTCTCAGTCGATCTTCGACACCGTTCGCGAATACGGCTTTCCTGACGACATCGCGCGCATCACTCACTACTGCGGTTATCTGAAACGGCCCACAATCGTCACGACCCCGAACGGCGGCCCACCGCACGTGCTCGTAACAACTGGCGGCGGCGGCGACGGTAGCAGAATGATTGAAGCCTACCTCGAAGGACTTTCAAACTTGCCACGAAACGTCGCGTTGAAATCGACGATCGTGTTTGGTCCACAAATGCCGGCCGATGCCCGTGCGCAACTCACGGCGCGCTTCGATTATTTGACCGACGTGGAGTTTCGAGAATTCGAACCAGACTTGACCGGGCTTTATGCACAAGCGGACCTGGTAGTTTCCATGGCCGGGTACAACACGGTGTGCGAGCTGCTTTCGTTTGGCCGCAGCGCGATCCTTGTTCCGCGCGCAGAACCAGTGAAGGAACAACTGATTCGCGCGCGCTTGTTGGAAGCAGCAGGACTGTTCGAGATGGTCGAGCCGGATGAATTGTCGCCGGAAACACTGATCGCGAAAGTGCTGAACGGGCTGAAACACGCCGCCGATCTTCCAGTGCGAATCGATCTGCAAGGTCTGCCGCGCATTCGCGAACGAATTCGTGAACTGCTGGAGGACGAGCAGCAATGAGTTCACGTGTGGCAGTGGTCGTCAGCGGCTTTCCCCGGCGTTCGGAGACATTCATGCTCGGCGAGCTTCTAGCACTGGAAGCAAATGGCTCTTTGGCTGCTGTACTGGCGACG
>DATNJO010000677.1:0-9163 GCA_035603895.1 Pyrinomonadaceae bacterium | reverse complement strand
AAACACCCGCCGCTTTCTTGACCGCCGCCAACAGCGCTTCTGCTGCCTTCACCTCAACACTCTCAACGAGCGACCCGGCATAACGCACTCGCGGTGTGATCATGTTGACAGCAGTTAGTCCCGAGAAAGACACCTGGTTCTGATCGACAACGGTCACTTGATCAACCTCCCCCAACGCCCTCAGCACCGCTTCCAAACCATCATTCCCAAAGCTCCGCAGCGTCGTCAGCAAAAAGATCGTCTCGCCACTCTCAACACGCCCACTCGCCGCCGTCGCCACGGCCGCACACCCAACACGCACACCAGCCGATGGACCAGCCACAAGATCTCCATACGACCATCCAACCGCGTCACGCACCACCGGATTCAACATCTCGATCCCCAGCGCACGCACGTCAGCTCGCGAAGTCGCACCAACATCAACCCAAAGATCGTCGAGCGTCGTCACCGGAGCATTCGTTTGACGGCCACGCTGCAAGTGCGTGCTCTTCACAATCACAACTCCAGGCACTGCACGCGTGCGCGTCAGAACTTTGATCCGCTGGCCTTCGTGAAACTGCGTCCAAAGGGGATGCTGCCGCGCACTGCCAGCTTCGCGCAGCCGCAGATAACCCGTCTCCGTGATCTCAGTGACCGCAAAACCCATGCGATCCAATCCACAGGCAACCACGCGACGCGGACTGCCACTTCCCTGCCGCAAGATCAAATTCCCGAGTGCATCACGATGCCAACCGGGCATCGCTTTAAGAATCTGATCCGTAGCGAGATGTTCCCAACCCGGCGGCGCATCAAGCGCGATCCAACTGCGCAACGCGGCCACATCGTTCTGCCCATCACGTCCATTCTGAGCGGCAACAACATGAAGCGAAAGAAGAATTAACAGCAGTGTCCGGAGTTTCGGGGAGTGGGTCATGGCGCAAGAGACTACTAGACAGGATTCACAAGAATCAACAAGATTCCAGAAGTGGTCTTCAAACAAGAAGGGATCTCAAATTCCATTTGCTGTTCCTGTCAATTCTGAAATCCTGTCTAGGTCAACTACACGAAATCCTTGCGCTTGGCGAAATTGATGGTATACTGCGCGCCTCCGACCCAGACAGTACTCCCAAAACAAGAGCGGTAATTCTCCCAAACTGATCGGTAGTGCAAGCCCGGCACTGCTTAACGACTAAAACGCAGTCATCGATTCATACGTGCGCTGTAGCGAGTGTGTCATGTATCTGGCTTTGTACCTCATGTCAGTTCAATTAATGAACCCGGGAGACCGTTGCTTACCCGCTGGATTTCTCGCCGATGCGGGCGGCGTGTACCCCCACCAACCACAGTCTGGAGGAGAAAAGTATGAAAAAGGTTTTCGCGTTCCTTGTTTTGGCAGGCCTCTGTGCAACTTTTCTGTTTACGTCGCCCGTCCGTAGCCAGAAGGCAAATAAACTTCGCAAGCAGTCGAACAAGATCGAGAACAACTATATTGTTGTACTCAATGATTCCGTCGTAGGCGAGAAAGGCCGCTTCTCGATTGCTCCCTACATCGCCGATGAGATGTCTTTGACCCACAAGGGAAAACTCAAACACGTCTATCAGAATGCGCTTAACGGATTTGCCGTCGAGATGTCGCCTGAAGAAGCGGAGCGTTTGAGTGAGGACTTCCGAGTTGCCTATGTGGAAGAAGATGCAGTGGTCACGGCTGATGCAACTCAGAGCAATCCACCGTGGGGCCTGGACCGCATCGATCAACGCAACCGGCCGTTGAATGCCATCTACACCTTCAACTTTACCGGCGCGGGCGTATTCGCGTATGTGATCGACACCGGCATCCGCACGACCCACACGCAGTTTGGTTCACGTGCTGCGAACGTGTTTGACGCGTTTGGTGGCAACGGACAGGATTGCAACGGCCATGGCACGCATGTGGCGGGAACCATCGGCGGCTCGACCTACGGCGTTGCGAAGAGCGTGAATCTCCGTGGCGTGCGCGTGCTCAATTGCTCCGGCTCCGGCTCTAACTCCGGCGTGATTGCGGGCGTCGACTTTGTTCGCCTGAACCATTCGAATCCGGCAGTTGCAAACATGAGCCTGGGTGGCGGTATCTCGAGTGCGTTGGACACTGCGGTGAACAACCTCTCGAATTCGGGAGTCGCGATCGCAGTGGCTGCTGGCAACAGCAACGCCAACGCGTGCAACTCCTCGCCGGCTCGTGCGGCAAACGCGATTACGGTTGGATCGACCACGACCACCGACGCTCGCTCTTCGTTCTCCAATTTCGGCACGTGTTTGGATATCTTCGCGCCAGGCTCCGGAATCCTGTCGGCGTGGTTTAGTTCAAACACTGCAACCGCGACGTTGAGCGGAACCTCGATGGCTTCGCCACACGTAGCGGGCGTGGCAGCACTCTACAAACAAGTGAACCCGTCCGCCTCATCGACGACCGTTCGCAATGCGATCGTGAACGGCGCGACGACGAACGTTGTGACCAACCCCGGCTCCGGTTCCCCGAACCGGCTGCTGTATTCATTGTTCTTCTAGGTCGTTTCTGCGGGGGGACTGACAGGCCACGGGATCGTCACACTTTCGTGAGGCTCGTGGCCTGTTAGACTCATCTCTTAGGGATCGTTCACGCTTGTCACAACCGAGGAGAAAAGATCATGCTGAAACGACTCACGGTTAAACTCTTCACATTGTTTGTGCTCTGCGCCGCACTTATAACCATGGCGTCCGCGCCCGCTTCGTCTAACGCTAGTGGGCGTTACTGTCTCGACGTTCCAATCTGCTACGGCGACTGCTGTAGTGGCTACTGGTGCTGCGACCAATGGGGTAACTGTACGTGTGGTTGAGACCCTGAAAGTACAGGGCACTATGAGATGTAATACGAGAAGGGGCGAGCTTCGGCCTGCCCCTTTCACTTTGCCCGAAAGTTCCTCTTTGTTAGGCAATCTATCCCCGCAAAGGCGCCAAGACGCAAAGCGCTGCCGCGTTACTAAAGGATTTCTTTGCGCCTTGGCGCCTTTGCGGGAGAAGATCTTGACAACTTCGCCCGACCTGATAAAACTTACCACTCTCGTCTTACCGAAAACCGTCTGACAACTGTGAGGTGAAACCGATGAAACACTTCGGAAGAGTGTCTGGCGCACAGGCCGTGCTACGGCAAGGCGCCTCGTTGCTCTGTGCCGTTGCGCTGCTGTCCACCATGCTCGTTGCTTATCCGGCCACAGTGGTGCGCGCGCAACAGGCAAGTGCG
Organism: Pyrinomonadaceae bacterium; assembly: GCA_035603895.1. Lineage (GTDB taxonomy): Bacteria > Acidobacteriota > Blastocatellia > Pyrinomonadales > Pyrinomonadaceae > PSRF01. Next base: position 5,928 of record DATNJO010000677.1, on the reverse strand, counting down.
GCGCGAACAGCGCAGACGCCAGTAAGCAAACGTGCGCTCACTCATCAGGACTACGACTCGTGGCGTTCGATCCTGGCCCAACAAGTTTCGCGCGACGGTAAATTCGTGGCCTATGCTTACGTGCCGCAGGACGGCGACGGCGAGATCGTCGTGCGCAATCTCGCGACTGGTGTCGACTGGCGCGCGCCTCGTGGTTATCGTCCGCCGGCGCCTCCGCCCGACGATCCCGGCACAAACGTCGCTGAGTTTCAGGCGGAGCTGGCGCGCTTGCTGCGGCCTGTTTTCACGGCAGACAGCAAGTTTCTCGTCTTCTCAACCGAGCCCACCAAAGCGGAAGTGAACAAAGCGAAGAAAGAGAAAAAGAAGCCGGAAGACATGCCGAAGAACGGTCTCAGCATCATGGACCTGTCAAACGGCACCGTGACGCGCGTCGAGAAGGTGAAAACCTTCCGCATCCCCGAGGATGGATCCGGTTTCATCGGTTACTTAATGGAACCGGTTGCGGAAGCAAAACCTTCCGAGTCAAATCCCTCTCCCGGTACGCCTCCTCCAACACGCCGTCCAGCAAAAAAGAAGGAATACGGCTCGGAACTGGTCCTGCGAAACACGTCCACCGGTAACGAAAGAAAATTCAGCGACGTGCTCGACTTCACGATCAGCAAGGACGCCAAGACACTTATCTACACAGTTTCATCGCGTAACGAAGAAACCAACGGCATCTACGCCGCCGCCACTGAAAACGACGGCACCCCAACAGGATTGCTCAGCGGCAAAGGCAAATACCAAAAACTCACCTGGGACGAAGACAACACACAGCTCGCTTTCATCAGCGACAAAGAAGACGCCGCGGCAAAGCAGCCGAAGTTTCGCCTCTATCACTGGAACCTGAAAGACTCGCAAGCGAACGAGATCGTTTCCACATCCTCCATTGGTTTTTCGAAAGACATGGTGATCAGCGAACGCGCTAATCTCAGTTTCTCGCTCGACGGCAGTCACCTCTTCCTCGGCTCAGCGCCACCGCCCGAACCCGAAAAAAATCCGGATGAAGAGATTCCAGCCGACGAGAAGGTGCTCGTAGATCTGTGGCACTGGAAAGACGATTACGTGCAACCGATTCAGAAGGTCCGCGCCGAACAGGATCGCAATCGATCGTATCGCGCGGTTTACGATCTACAGTCGAAGAAATTCGTCCAACTCGCCGACGAAACGATGGAGAACGTTTCACCGTCAAACGACGGCCGCTACGCGATCGGTTCTGACAACCGGAAGTATCGCGTCACGAGTGACTACGATCCCGGCTTCACTGACTACTACCTCGTTAACACGGCCGACGGCTCGCGCAAGCCTTTGGCTACCAAACAACGTGGCAATTATTCGCTCTCGCCAAACGCGAAGTACGCGATCTACTTCGACGGCAAGGACTGGTACTCGTATTCCATCGCCGACGGTACTGTCGTAAACCTGACGAAAGACCTTAAGGTCAACTTCTTCAACGAAGAGAACGACCTGCCGTCAATACCGGGTTCGTACGGTTTCGCCGGCTGGACCAAAGACGATAAGGACCTGCTGCTCTACGATCGTTATGATATTTGGCAAATCGCACCCGACGGTGGCCGCGCCAAAAACGTGACCGACGGCGTTGGCCGCAAAGAAAAGACTCCGCTGCGTTACGTGCGTCTCGATCCCAAAGAACGCTCGATCGACCCGGACAAACCGATGCTCCTTCGCGCCGAGAACGAGGAAACGCGCGACTCCGGTTTCTATCGCGACAAAGTCAATGGCGACGCGCTCCCGCAAAAACTCCTGATGGCCGCCAAAGACTTCAACACGCCCGTGAAAGCGAAAGACGCTGACATACTGATCATGACCGCCTCCCGTTTCGATCAGTTTCCGGACGTCTGGGTGACGAACAGCAGCTTCCGCGAGTTAAAGCGCGTCAGCAATGGCGACGCGCAACGCGCCAATTATCTTTGGGGAACGGCGGAGATGGTGAGTTTCAAAAACACAGACGGTGTGCCGCTGAAAGGCGTGCTACTCAAACCGGATAACTTCGACGCGCGCAAGAAGTATCCGATGATCGTCTACATCTATGAGCGCCTGTCGCAGGGTCTGCACCAGTTTCGCAATCCTGGACCAGGTACGTCGATCAATCCTTCGTTTTATGTGAGCAATGGTTATCTCGTCTACATGCCCGACATCGTTTACACGATCGGTTATCCCGGCGAAAGTGCTTTGAAGTGCGTGCTGCCGGGAATTCAGGCCGTCGTCGATAAGGGCTACGTGAACGAAGGCGCGATCGGAATTCAGGGACACAGTTGGGGCGGTTATCAGATCGCTTACATGGTGACGAAGACCAATCGCTTCAAAGCCGCGGCGCCCGGTGCTTTGGTTGCAAACATGACGAGCGCTTACAGCGGTATTCGTTGGGGTACGGGTTTGCCACGCCAGTTTCAATACGAACGCACGCAGTCGCGCATCGGCGGCAGCTTGTGGGAATATCCGTTGCGTTTTCTCGACAACTCGCCGATCTTTCGTGCGGATCGCGTCGAGACGCCACTCTTGATGATTCACAACGATGAAGACGATGCGGTGCCGTGGTACCAGGGCATCGAGTATTTCCTCGCGCTGCGGCGGCTCAACAAAGAGGCGTACATGTTCACCTACAACGGTGAGAAGCACGGCCTGCGCAAGCGAATCAACCAGAAGGACTACACGCGCCGGTTGCAGGAATTTTTCGACCACTTCCTCAAAGGCGCGCCCGCGCCGGAGTGGATGGAAAAAGGCATTCCCTACTTGCAACGCGAAAAGGAAAAGGAGAAATATCGGGTTAGTGAAGACGTCCAACCGTGACAAAGCCATCCACAGATTACGCAAACTATCTTCAGTTAAAAGAATCTGTGTAATCTGTGGATTGACTTAGTACTTCGCCACGCTCGGATCGACGTCTTCAGACCACGCGGTGATGCCGCCTTTCAAGTTGATCAAGCGGCCATTGAAACCCGCGCGTTTCAGGGCTTCGATCGCTTTAGCACTCCGCACTCCGCCTTTGCAGTGAACGATCGTGTCTACGTTTTGATCGATCTCGTTCATTCGCGTCACGACGTGGCCCAGCGGAATCAACTTCGTTCCCGGAATGCGTGCGATCTCAAATTCGTGTGGCTCGCGCACGTCGACGATCTGAATCTTGTCGCCACGCACTCGACGCGCGTTGAGTTCGCCTGCGGTGATCTCTTCGAGTTTTGAATCGGTCGGCGGTAGCTGATGCGGCGCCACACCACAAAACTCTTCATAGTCGATGAGTTTGGTAATGCTCGGGTTCTCGCCGCACACCGGGCACTTCGGATCCTTCCGCAGTTTGAACTCCCGAAACTTCATCGGCCACGCATCGAACAACAGCAGCCGATTGATCAGCAGACCTTCCGCATCGAGAATGATCTTGATCGTCTCGTTTGCCTGAATTGCCCCGACGATACCCGGCAGTACTCCAAGCACTCCGCCTTCGGCGCACGAAGGCACGAGACCCGGCGGCGGCGGTTCCGGATACAAGCAGCGATAACACGCGCCTTTCTCCGCCCAGAACACACTCGCCTGTCCTTCAAAACGAAAGATCGAACCGTAGACGTTTGGTTTGCCGCTCAGCACGCACGCGTCATTGACGAGGTAGCGCGTGGGGAAGTTATCAGTGCCGTCGACGATGATGTCGTAATTACGAAATAGCTGCATCGCGTTGTGACTAGTCAAACGCGACTCGTGCGTTTCGATCTCGATGTGCGGGTTGATGTCGCGCAGACGATCGCGCGCGGATTCGATTTTACGACGGCCGAGATCCTTCGTGCCGTGAATGATCTGGCGTTGCAGGTTCGACTCTTCAACTACGTCGAAATCCACGATACCGATCCGGCCCACGCCCGCAGCGGCGAGATACATGCCCACTGGCGCGCCGAGTCCGCCAGTGCCGATCATCAGCACGCTCGCGGCTTTAAGTTTTCTTTGTCCCTGCATTCCGACTTCCGGCATGATCAGGTGACGGCTGTACCGCAAAATCTCTTCGTGCGACAACTCGGGCAGCGTCTCGCCGACTTCCGACTCAACCACCGCGCCGCCGGCAATAGACGGCACGATCATAATCGTGTCGCCGTCTTTCACGGGCGTGTCCGGTCCGGACGCGTGACGAATGTCTTCGTCGTTTAGATAGACATTGACGAAGTTGCGCAGCGCGTTTTGATCGTTGAAGAGATGCCGGCGCAACGCTGAGTGAGTTGACGTCAGAGAATCGAGCGCTTCGCCCGCGGTTGTTGCTTCCACGACGATCTGCGATTGGCCGCCGGCAAACTGTCTCAGTGGCGCCGGAATGGTGATGGTTACTGGCATTGTATCTCCTCCTGGTTGAAGCGCGAGCGATCGGGTTCCTGTTCCCACGAGAACAGGTCGTTGGCGCGATCGGCGCTTGTCGAAACGATGATGTATGAATAGGTGGGCCAAGCGTGCTCGAGGTCGTATTGCGACGGCACTGCCGGCGAATCCGGATGCGAATGGTAGAAACCGACTACTTCGAGATCGTGCTGGCGGGCATAACGCTCGCCTTTCATCAACTCCTCGGGCGTGATCAGAAAGCGGTTTCGTTTTGCACTCTCTTCGCGTGCGTTTGAGATCGGAAAAGTTTCCGTAACTATCTTTCCGTCTGGTCCAAAACTGCCCAACAGCAAGCCGCAGCATTCGTAGGGATAATCGCGAATGCCGTGCTCGCGAATTTCGGCCAACTGTTTTTCGGCGATCGTGATCATGCGGAAAGTGCCTGTTCGACGTCTTCAATGATGTCGTCGATGTTCTCGATTCCGACGGATATGCGCACCAGACCGTCGACGATTCCGATCTCGTTTCTGCGCGCGGGAATCATGTCTCGATGCGATGCCGTCGCCGGATGCAGTACGCTCGTAAATACATCTCCCAAACTCGACGAGCGCACGCACAACTGCAACTTATTCATAAAGCGAAACGCCGCGTCCTTCGTCCCTTCGCGTATTTCGATCGAGACGAGCGCGCCGATGCCCGGGTAATGCGTGCGCGCAATCTGCGGGTGCTCGCTGAGACGGCTCGCCAACTTCTGCGCGTTGTCACACTGCCGCTCCATGCGCACCGCCAAAGTCTTCAGTCCTCTTAGAATCTCGTGTGCTTCCCAAACGCCCAGCACGCCGCCGACGAGTTTCATCACGCTGAACAACGCCGGGCGATCCATCTCATCGCGCGAGACAACGATCCCGCCCATCACATCGGCGTGTCCGCCGAGATACTTCGTCGCGCTATGGACCACCATGTCAGCGCCGAGCTTCAACGGCTGGCGGAGATATGGCGAGGCAAACGTGTTGTCGACGATCAGCCGTGCGCCATTCTCGCGCGCAATCTCCGCGGTCGCTTCGATGTCGCAAACCTTCAACAATGGATTTGAGATCGTTTCTGCTACTAACACCTGCGGCCGAATTTCCCTCACCTGCTCGCGTACTGCCGCCAGATCGCTGTAGTCCACGGCTACAGTCTTCACGCCAAACGAAGTAAATACAGTGTTCAGCAAACTCGTCGTCGCGCCGTAGAGATCCTGTGAAGCGAGTACAGTTGAACCGGCTTTCAAATCACACGCGATCAACGCGGCATGAACCGCGGCCATGCCGGTCGCGTACGCGCAAGCCGTGGCGCCCTCTTCGATCTCGCGCATCGCTTCTTCGAGCGCGCCGATCGTCGGATTGCCGTAACGCGTGTAAATGTAGCCTTGCTTCTCGCCGGCGAAGACCTGATCGGTCTCTTCCATCGTGTCGTAAGTAAACGTCGCGCTGGCGTAGATCGGTGTCGCGACCGGTTGGCCTGCGGGCGGCGCCTGGCGTTCGCCGGCGTGTACGAGTTGTGTTGTGATGTGGCGCTTCTTTGTCATTAGAG
>DATNJO010000676.1:0-2416 GCA_035603895.1 Pyrinomonadaceae bacterium | reverse complement strand
ACCACGCGTCGCACTCACCGCTCTGGCGACTGACGTCGGCGCGAGCCCGTCACGCGAAAGACTCGCGATCCATTTGCGCAAGTCAGCGCGCGTGAGCTCGAGCACGTCTTTTCCGTTTTGCGTGGCCCAGGTTTGCAGGCGCGCGAGATCTCTTTGGTAGCCGGCGATGCTGTGTTGCGCCAGCCCCTTTTCCACCTGGATGTAGGTCAGAAATTCCTTTATGAAGTCGCGCTTCATTCGTAACGCAGACACTCGATTGGATCGAGCCGCGATGCTTTGCGCGCCGGCCAAACGCCGAAGATCAATCCCACGCCAATCGAAACGCTCAGGCCAGTAACCACGGCCCACGTGGGAATCGACGCCGGCAGACTCGGAATCAGCAGCATCAGCAGTTGGCTCGCGCCCACTGCCAGCAGCACGCCCAGCACGCCGCCCAAAAACGTCAACATCATCGCCTCAAACAGAAACTGACGCACGATGTCCCTGCGTCGCGCGCCGATGGCCTTGCGTACGCCGATCTCTTTGGTCCGTTCGGTGACGCTCACCAGCATGATATTCATCACGCCGATGCCGCCCACCAACAGTCCCAGACTCGAGATCGCGATGGCGATCAGTCCGACCATCGCAGTGATGCTATCAAACTGTTCGATAAATTTGTCGGCTGTTTTGATGTCGAAGTTGTTTGGGTCGCCGAATTTTACGGCGCGGCGCCGGCGGAGAATCTCTTCTGACTGCGTTAATGCTTCCTGAACTTGTCCCGATCGGCCGCGAATCACCATCAACAGATAACCTTTTGCGGGCGCGATCTTTTGTGCGGTACGAAACGGAATGTAGACCGCGTTGTCTTCTTCGTTCTCGCCGAAAAATCCGGCTTTGCGCTTTTCAAGTACGCCGATAACCTCGAAATTGTAGCCACCCATTCGCACTTGCGCGCCGGCGATCTGCTCCATACCGGGAAACAGCGCTTCCGCGGCGTTCACGCCGATAACCATGACGTTGGCGCGCTGCTGATCGTCTGGCTCCGTAATGAAGCGGCCTTCTTTCAAAACGATATTCGTGATGTCGGCGTAGTTTTGCGAGACGCCTTGCGTGTTTCCCCAACGGTAGTTGCGGCCCTGGTAAGTAATGTTGTCGTCAAACGCGCCGCCGCCGTAACCGACGTTGGGCGCGACCCACGCGACGTCTTCAACCGCGGGCGCCTGTGCTTTGATTGTTTCCGCGTCGGCGACTGTCAGCGGTTTGCGTGTGCGTTCCGAACGATCTTCGCCTGTGCGTGGACCAGTCGAAAGGTGAAACGCGTAGATGTTGTTGGTCCCGTACTCTTCGATCATCGACACGATGTTTTGCGGCAAGCCGGTAAGGAGCGACGCGATAGAGATCGCGGTCATCACGCCGATAACGATTCCGAGCACGGTTAGAAAGCTGCGAAACTTGTGGCCGCGAACGCTGTCGACCGCCATCGCTAACGTGGCACGCAAAACACCTTTTGGAACCGGGAGCTTCATACTTTCTAGTTTGCGTGCGTCAGCGCGAGAATCGGATCGAGTCGCGCAGCTTTGAACGCCGGGTAAATGCCCGCGAGAATGCCGACGAGGCTCGAGACCCCGACGGCCAGAATTATGTAGAAGAGCGTGATCGTCATCGTGATCGACGCCAGCGTCGTGATCAGCGTGGTGATTCCCCACGACAACAGGAGCCCGATTACGCCTCCGAGCGCGCAGAGAATTGCCGACTCAATCAGAAACTGAAGCAGTATCTGCCGGCGCGTGGCGCCCACTGCTTTTCGCAGTCCGACTTCAAACGTTCTTTCAGTAACGCTCACCAGCATGATGTTCATCACCACGATGCCGCCGACAATCAGCGTGATCGCAGTGATCGGAACAACTACGAGCGCGATCGCGTTGGTAAATTGGTCGATCTGATTGTTCAACTCCTCGACGTTCACGACACCGAAATCGTCTTCCTCGTTGCCGTTTAGCTTGCGCTTGATGCGCATGGCAACACGCGCATCTTCAATCGCCGCGTGAAAGTTTTCGCGCGTGCGGCCCTTGCCGTGAATCTGCATTCCGTTGCGACCAAAGATCTGGAGGTGCGTTGTGATGGGAATGTAGACGTGACGATCAAAGGAATCGCCAAAGAACGAGCCGCGCTTTTCTTCGACGCCGACCACTCGCATCGGCAGTCCACGAATTTTTAGCGTCTTTCCGATCGCATCGACGTTGGGAAAAAACTTGTCTTTGATATCGCCGCCAAGAACTACCACCATCGCCGACCGCTGCACCTCGTCATTCGAGATGAAGCGTCCGGTTTCGATGGTCTTGTCTTCGATGTCGACCATGTTTGCAGTCGCACCGAACACAGCCGCACCCGGAAATTCGATCCCATCCTGCTTCAAGTCGGCGCCGCTGCCCGCTGC
>DATNJO010000675.1:0-13904 GCA_035603895.1 Pyrinomonadaceae bacterium | reverse complement strand
TTCCAGACAAAATACAGCTATAACGCTCTCAATAAACTCGTGAGAGTCGAGCAAGGCACTCAGGTAAGGCGGTTTCGCTATGACTCACTAGGCCGTCTGACTCATCAAAAGCTGGCGGAAACAGAAGCTACTCTGAACCTCGTGGGCCAATGCAGTACCGTCGGAACTGCAAATGATCGCTGGAGTGACGTGTTCAGTTATGACGAGCGGTCCAATCTGATTGCAAAGACGGATGCACGCGGCGTGAAAACGATTTATAAATTCAAAGACGGCAACAACGCTGATGACCCGCTGAATCGCCTGCAATCCGTCAGCTATGACACTTCCGGCGTGCCTGCGAGTGTCACCGTCCTACCCGCCCCGACAGTTACTTATCAATACCGAACCAAAGCATCTGCTGCGATTCTGACCGACGTCACTCAGGTGCGACAGGTGATTGCTTCAGGAGTCAGCACCGAAGATTACGATTATGACGGCGAAGGGCGGGTTAAGGAAAAGCGATTGACGTTTGCGGGACGCACTCAACCAATGACGATCACCTACGGTTACGACGCACTCGGCCGGCTCATTCAAACGACCTATCCCCAGCAGTATCGTGACAATATCACTAACCCGCTGCGCAAGGCTTTGGTTCCCAGCTATGACTCGGTCAGTCGCATAGCAGGTCTAAAAGTCAACAATGTGGATTATGCTTCGCAGCTCACCTATAACGCGAACAGTCAGATTACGTCCCTTCTGGTTGGCACTGGTCCTAATCAGGTGACGGAAACGTATACCTATGAGGAACGCACCAATCTCCTTTCGTCACAATCCGTGAAGCGTGGCACGACCACTCTGATGAGCTATTCGTATGGCTATCAGCGCGCTTACTGCGATCTACCCGGTGCGATATGCGACTCCGATCCCAAATGGAGTTTCCACACTGGTCAATTAACAAAAGTCTCGAACAGCGGTCCGCTTGGAGACTGGAAGAATCAGAAATTCTATTATGACGAACTCGGTCGGCTGAAGGCAGCCGAGCAGTTCACCTGGATCCAGAATCCTAAACCACCCGATCCCACGGGACTGGAATGGCATCAACGAGTCTATTGGGCGCAAAATTATAGCTATGATCGTTTTGGCAACCGCACGTCAGTCAGCGCCAGCAATAACATTGGTTCGCCAGTGATAGCGGACGGCGTTCAAGCGCTGACTTTTGATCAAGCCTCAAACCGAATCACTACAGCGGGATTTGCTTACGATCCTGCCGGTAATCAAACGCAAAACAACTCCGGTCAGTCGCTCGTTTATGACGCAGCGGGACGGCTCGCAAAAGTTAAAAACCTGAGCGGCGTCACACTCGCGACCTACACCTATGGCGCTTCTAACCGGCGCTTGATTACTCAAACGGGCAACGAAAGTTCCACGGATAAGGCTTACTACATTTGGGAAGGCAACTCCGTAGTAGCCGAATATACAGAGCAACCCTCGGCCGCAATGCCGAAGTGGTCCAAAAACTATATCTATCTCGCTGGACGACTTCTCGCTACGGAAGCTCCGAACGGTTCAGGCGAAATTGTTCAATATCATCATCCCGATCGCCTGGGCACCAAGCTGGTCACGAACAATCTCGACACCGGCTCCTTCAGCCAGGCGAACTTGCCTTTTGGTACTGCGCTCGATGCTGAAACAACCAGCGCAACCAATCGACGTTTTACCAGCTACGATCGAAGCGCAACTACCGGCCTCGACTACGCAATCAATCGCCATTACGATCCGCGGCAGGGTCGTTTTACTCAACCTGACCCGTTAGGTATGGCGGCGGCGAGCCTCGCCGATCCGCAAAGCCTAAACATGTATTCCTATGTCGGTAACGATCCCGTAAACCGAGTCGATCCTGATGGTCAGTTTTGGGGCGCACTCTTCAAATTCATCGCCGGGTTGTTCACTCATCTAAAGCCTAACGTGATCACTGGATCGTTTGTTTATAAGAACGTCCCGCCGATTTCCGTAGCGTTTACGCCGAATTTTCAAAACATAGGTGTCGGCTTTGCGGGGATCGGATTCAATTTACGGAGTAATGGACACTGGTTGCCGGCGGTTCTTGGTTTGAAAGCATCATTCAATCCGCAGAATGCATTATCCGCTGACGAGACCAGAATACTTCAGGACTCCATCAACCGCGCTAGTGAGTTGCTTGCTGATCCGCAGTGCTACGATTTCATTAATGCGGTCCTGCAACGCGCGGCTTATGTCGTAGACAAACGATGGTGGCTTGCTCCTGTAAAGTATACTGCGGTTGACGGGTATTTCCCTGGAGTGAGTGCCATTGCAACGCACAACGCATATGCAGGTCGATTCGAGAAGGGGCTTATTACAGCTACGGGTGTCTCCGGTCACGTAGGCAATTTCACAACGTACGGTGCAACTGATTCGGCAACTGGAGCTGTTAAGTGGTATACCGAGTTTTTCGGTCTAGGTCGAGATGTGAGAGGGTTGCATACGGTCCATGAAGCTTTACATCAGCTGCCCGGCTTCACTGACGAAGTGTTGGCGAATGCTGCGAGATTCGTAAGGAACCAGCAACCGCGAGACTTTTCAGCGGAAGCAGATCCTGTGGGAGCAGCCTCAAACCACCTAAACGAATTTATTAGAGATCGGTGCGCACCTTAGGTTAAACCATGAAACTCATCCTTACGATTTTTTCGATTCTCGTTTGCGGTGGAGCATTAGTATCGTCTCCGAATCACCTGACATTGTCTGGCCGCACGCAAAGTATATGGACCACGGATCAGGGCACTGGTAAAACGCACTCCACCGTGCAGTTAGGTTTTTGCTCGGTTGTGAATGATCGTCGGGGCGGCGTTTGGATTACCGGTACAGGGTATTTGCGTGCGGGCCTAATGCTTAGTGATCGCAATGGTACCGTCCGTCCAATGCTTGTACCAAGTGCGAAGAATATCTGCGCGCCTGTCTTTGTTACTGCTGAACGAGGTTGGACCATTGATACTAGGTCTCTATACCGAACGAACGATGGAGGATTATCCTGGACGAAAGTCGATATACCAGGTCTATCGGAAGTCAGCGCAGTGCAGTTTGCGGATTCGCAAACCGGATGGGCAGGCGGAACAACTGGAGAAATATATCGGACTACTGATGGAGGCCAGACATGGGCAAAGAGAAAAGCAACCCTCAATTACGAAATCCATCAAATCCAATTTGTTGATTCGCTAAATGGTTGGGCCGTGGGCAATCGCTATGTCTCAAGCCAGAAGCGAATGGTTGCACTTTTCCGAAGTGCTGACGGAGGTGAGAATTGGGAAGAGCTATCAAATGTCGACGCTGATTCAAAGGGTAGTGTTTTTTCCATGTTCTTTCTTGATAAGAGAAACGGCTGGGGTATTGACGGCTGGCAGAGCAAGCTCATTCGAACCCAAGATGGGGGGCAAAGTTGGACCATTCAAGAGTTCGATCGCAATCGGGGTTGGAACGCGGTCTTTTTTGTGGATGCTCTTAACGGTTGGGCTGTAGGTCACGGTATCGTACATACGTCTGATGGCGGGGTTACTTGGAAATATCAACTAGATCCCGACACATCTTCAACACAGCTTATTGGCATTACGTTTACGGATCCAAAGCATGGTTGGGCCATTGGTCTCAATAAAATCCTTCGCACTGATGATAGCGGAACAGTCTGGCTGCCGCTTGCAGAGGATTGGAAACGATCGCTGCCAAACTGAGCATGTGTACGGCGACTAAATCAACAAAGCCAGTGTTTCCGAAGATGCTAATTCACCCTCAGCTATTCCTGCGTCAATTGCAGTTTCATTGCCCGCGGCAGTGTGTGCAGCAATGTGGTCGATAGTTTGTCGGATATCTTGTAGATGATCACCCGCATGTGGCTGAGGAGCAGCAGCTGTAATTTCTCTTATCCCACGGCTCTGGGTTGGATCATTGAGCGTTGCCATATCACTGCGAAGGCTGGCAGTGGTTATAGAAGTCGGATCGCCAGTTGCCAACGGTGATTGAATCGCTAATGATTCGCCTCCAGTGAACGCGTTGCCATTAATTGCCTGTGGTAGTCTCGCCGAGGTTAGTATTGCCATCCGTTCTCGATAACCGTCAGCGATCTCGCTAATCGTTTTGAGGAAATGCTGGCTCGCATCCCGTTCCTGCTGAAGATCGGCATAGTGCTGATTTAGTGCTTCCTCTAACATACTGCGATCTCCGCGCGTATCACTGAACAAACGGCTCAAAGCGTTTTCCGTAAGCGGCTTTGTTGCAAGATCATGAAGCGTCGCAATCCTTTCATTACCACTAGATGTTTTGCACAGAACAGGAAAGAACTCACGATTTTCAGTGAAGCTTTCAATCTGCTCATTCAAATTCGCTAACCACTCGGTTGTGGACTGCACTGCTTCATTAGCACGAAATCCGATCCTTTCGATGCCGTTGATTGTAGTTCCATAACGTCTTTCCAAATGACCATACACAGTTTGTAGCATCGTTGGATCGCGAAGAATGTTGGCATTCGCCTCCAGCCGATCTAATTCCTTCTCGGTGAATTCAGGCTGCGGGATCGGTTCGCCTGGGCTCACGTGGAGATCAATCTTAATTTCTAAGGTGCGGTTCAGTTGCTGCTCTGAATCCATTTGCCGGCTGAGTTCGTCGCTGAGTAGTGCACGCTGGTTGTCGAGATAGTCATTTACCGTATTTCGCTTCTCATGGAGACCGTCGATCACCCGTTGCGATTCTTTGATCTGGTATTTGGCTCTAGCAGCACTCTGTTTGTAGCCATGCAACCCGTATAATTTGAGAGGGTTGTTTATCGCACTATATAACCTCATGCGATATGCAGAAACTGCGCGCCGACTGTAATCGATCTGACGTTCATGTGCTCTCTGTTGATGATCCACCCGAGCTAGTGACCATTGCTCGTCATCGATTTCGAAACTGCATAGATGCCTGAATCGCTCAAATTCGGCTAACTGTTTCTGCACAACGGCAACGTTCGAGTCAGCGAGAATCGCGCGGGCTCTGAGACGCGCAATGGAGTCATGATTCTTATTACTTACAACGGCAGGAAGCATATCTTCATCGGGCGTGACTTGGCTCGTTCTGGTCTGATTAGCACTTTCATGTTCTGTCCTTGCTCCGAGACTTGACTGACTTAAGGCTTCGAGGGCCATCGTCTTGTCTCTTCGCCTTGCCAACGCGCCGCCAAGATCCGCAGCGCAGTCCGTATAAATACGAGCGTCGAGCCTCGCGCGTGAAACCGCAACATAGGCCATTCGTTGATTCACAAGTAGATCTGTTTCGGTCGTCTCAGCATTAACCAAAACACGGTCCATTGTCTTGCCTTGAGACGAATAACTGGTGACGGCATAACCGTGGTCAAGATGCGGAAATCGTTCTGGATTGAACGTGATAATGCGGTCTGCACTGAGCGATACAGTAAAATCTCCCTGCTCAATTTTAGTAATCGTTGCTAACTCGGTGTTCTTTACGTTCGCTTCAGGAAAGGGCGCGCGAAATTGAATGCGATCGCCGACAGCAAACTGTCGGGTAGCTTCCTTGTAGACAGAAACTCCCGAGAGTCTTTTCGGGTTGTAGGCAATCTCACGCCCATCCTGAAGCTGTACGGTAAGCTTGTTGTCACGGTGATCGGAACTGACCACCCGTCCGTAGTCCCCCTTGTTTATCGCAAGGACTTTGCTGCCCTTGTTGTAACGAATAATGTCTTCGTTAGGCCTATAAGAGAGAGCAAACTTCCGTTCAGCGCCGGTCATATCCTGACGATTAACTAGAATCGTGGTTCCATGATCTTCCGGGCTTATTGACCCTTCAACCTGAAGTTGTCGATGAACCATTGAATTGATGGCAACGCGTTCCTGGTTGGCGGGAGATATGACGAGTGTGCGTTTAGGATTACTGACATAATCCTTCGCGATTGCGGTTAAGCGTTCCTCATCATCAACAACCTCGGTGACTCTGCCTTGCTCAACGAGCGTCTTTACCGCTCCGATGACGTCACGAATGGCGAGCTGTTCTACCGGCTTTTTAAGATCAGATTGTTGTCGGACAATTTGGTCCAAACTGGCAGTCTGCATTCCCGCTTTGACGAATTGCTCAAAGGGAGCACCGGCTTCGACTGCCTGATGCTGTCCTGTGTCACCAACGAGGAGTACGCGGGCGGTGGGACCAACCTTCTCGAAGAATTTAAATACGTTCCGAGTGTCTGATAAGGATGACTCGTCCAATATATAGAGACGCTTTTCAGTATCGAGAGATGCCGTTTGCGAACTGAAAACAAACTGCTGCAGAGTAGAGGTTGGAATCCCGCTTTCCGCAAGCAGGTCCGCGGCCGCTCCAGTGGGTGCAAAGCCTTCCACTTCATAACCGCAACTCTCGACGGCTTCTCGCAGGACGCTCAAGGTTGTGGTCTTTCCGGTGCCGGCGAGTCCCTCCAAACCAATTATTCGGTGCTGACTGCCAAGGATCATCTCAACAGCTTCCCGTTGAGCGCCGTTTAGTGTGATTCCTTGTTTATTCGTAATGTCCTGAATGAATGGTCCAAGTTGTTCCTGTTCGAGAACTGGTGTTTGTGTTTCCTTTCCGGCAACAACTGTTCGGATGTTGCTTTGCTCCATTGCCACAGTTTGGGAGGTGGTGAGTTCTTCGATGCCGGGATTCCTGATGATGCGAATCAGGTTGCCAGACTCGACATTCCTGCTGAATTCGTCGACTACGGCTTCATACGTCGTGAAACTCAAATTTCTTCTGAGGGCGTCCACGAGCACCGTGCGCTTGTCAACGACGGCCTCCCGGTCGCCAGCATTCTCTCTGGCGAAGGTAACCGACTCTCGGGCGCGAGCCCTGATGTCATCGTCAAGTACGTTGGCTGACCCACGTTCGTGAGCCTCTTGCACGGAACGAAGCGATTGCTCGCCAAACTTAGTATCCATTTCAAGGTGTCGAAGGCGCATTTGCTGGCGATCGTACTGCTTGCTCAGACGATCTGTCTTAGCCGCAGCCTGGCGCAAGCCTGCACCATCTTCAACCATGACACCCTGTTGAGCCAGCCGGTCTTTCATAGCAGCGGCCTCGCGCTGAATCTCCTCTCGGCGCGGGCTGCTTGCGGCTAGATATTCCTTGCTGAAGCCATTGATCTCGGGCGCGCCGGTACGTCCATCCACGACTATTTCGTAACCAAGCTTCTGGAGTTCGCTCGCTAAAACTGAACGATAGATCTGTGTGGCGTAACGCTGGCTTCGATATAACTCGAGTGGTTGGATTGGCTTGATCCGTCCGTCGTCATTTTCCGTGATGTTAAAGATTACAGTGTGAGTATGGAGCTGCGGTGCAGCATATCCGGTCGTGCGATCCGGCCGAGCTGAATCATGCTGAAATTTAGCAGCGATTAACCTGCCAGTTGTTTGCGCGGGATGGTTACCGCCCATCCGAGCCTGTGTGTACTTTTCGAGTTCATTGAGAGCGACGTCAATGCTGCGATCGTGGGCTTGGAGTATTCGTTCATCGCCACCAACCAGCGCCGCTAATGAGACACTTTTAGGCGCTGAGAAAGTGGCATCCCATCCAGCCCGATGCTCGCTGCTTTGGATAGTTTCGCCGTAAATATTCTCATACTTATGGCTCGTGACGTGACGCACTAATTGCTCACCAGTTAGCGGATGCTGGCCTTCACAGAGATGATCGAAATGCTCTTGCTCTACGTCGCCCTGGAGATTCCACGCCTCAACTTGCTTGCCGAACCATTTGCCCTTAACAGTCTCACCTTCGCTGTAGTAGCTCTCCTGGGTATTCGTATATTCAGCCTGAAAGTAAGCTTTGGCCTGTCCGGCTGCGAGCGCCTTGCTGAGCGTCATCATGGCGTGAGTATCTAGTCTTGCTGGTAATGGAATTCATCCACATCGTTATCTGCTGCGATTGTGCTACATAGATCTGTTGATTGAGATTCAGGCGTTGGAAGCTCGGCATTATATCGAGAAGAGGTTGCTACATCTGCGCCGAGTTGATGTTGGATTACATTCGCTGCGATGGCGTGTTCATGTCGTCGCGTATCCGGTGGTGATTGGAGCGTTTTGGCTACTACCTCGTTGGTCTCGTTGGAATGAGGCCGCTTATGCTGCTCCGCAAATGCCTTTGGATCGATTTGGCTCGGGGGAAGTTCGCGAGCGATAAATCCGCGCGTCACAATCTTCACTGTAGCCAATGGCAATCTGAAGGGGACGACCACGTCGCCGTATTTCCAGTAGCCATGAAGGTCCGGCAGCGACATAATCTCTTCCTTACTGATCGCCTGCCGCTGCTCCGTGGTCGTGGAATAGTTCAAAGCATCGCGGCCTCTGTCCTCGACGCTCGCGGTTGTCGCAATTCGTGGTTTCTCAACCTCGTACTCTCCAATAGTGTCACTGATCCAACGTGCGGATTCAGACTCGCCACAGCGGAAAAAGAGCTTGAGCTTGGGAGCTGCCAACATGGCTTTTGCCAGACGGTCGTAGTATTCCTCATACTGAGTTTTACCTTGCGTGCCCTGAATGAGCTTAATGCCGTACTTGCGTCCTTCACTTTCAGTCTCATACAGGGCAGGCAGCCGCTGGAGGGAATGAACTTCATCGACGATAAGCCAGCATGGATGAACTTGGCCCCACTCTGGTGAGACCGACATCAAGCGCTTCATCAATAGGTTTATGAATGCTGCCTGCAAGGGTCGGAGTGCCTCTCTCGTATCCATTCTGGAAGTGATGAAAATCCACCCTTGCCGCCGATTTGTCCATTGGGAAAGATTGATTTCCCTCTCGCACGCCTCCCGCTGCGGAAGCAGATGCAACGGATCACCTAACTCGGATAGCACACCCAAAACACCGGCGCGTTGGCCGTGTGCCTTCTTGGGAATCAAGTGCGCATGTTCTGTGCCGGCCACAATCATGTCGATTGCGTCCTCACTCTTGAGCCAGGACACTATCTCAGCCGGGGTCGGTTGAAACTCAAGGATTCGTCCGAAGATCGCACGCGCTGCTTTTAAAAAGAAACCGGAGGTGGAGGCTTGGTTCGCCTCTGGTTTGCCAGGCAAAAAACTCTCGGCCAAGAGCTTCTTATCGGTCTGGATCTGAACTTCCGCTGCGGGTGACCAGTAGGGGAACCTTTTATCGAGCGGATTGAGAATGATATCTCCGCGCGCCGCATTGTAGTGCCGCTTGACGAACTCACAGGCGGGGTCGTAGACCACCGCAGCTTCGGTCGGCTGACGAGCTGCGATCTGCAAAAGAAAGTGGTGAATGGTCTGACTCTTTCCTGTGCCGGGATCGCCTAAGAGCATGATGTGCTCAGTCTCGTCTGCACATGGAATGCTGATCCATGTTGGGCGTTCATCAATACCAAAATAGTCTCTAAGGCGGGCGATTAGGCGTCGGCCTAATCGCCTCCTGGGCTTTAATCGACCTCTCATAGTTCGTTTCTTTCTGGCTGCAAAGCTGGTATCCCGATGCCAGTCTTTTGACCGTTAAGCTCACGGGCGTACTCCTTTGGTTTCAGGATTCGGACACCACGCAGGAGATCACCTGCCTCGTAGTCGCGATTCATTCTCAAGTCGAGCTTGATTGACGTGAACATACCGGCCGCGACCACTAGCGGCAGCGGAAGAAAGCAGAGCCAATACAAGCGAACGAGCGAGCGACGGTCATATATTTGGTCTCTAAACCAGACGTACATCTGTCTGTCCATCTGCGGCAGAGAACGCCAGTAGAAGTACCTATGAGGGATATCTGGCTGAAGACGAAAGAATGGCCCGAGCGCAGGATCGAATTTGACGCGGCCAGCCTCATCTCTGATAGGAGTAACCTGGTCGTCAGTGCAACCAAAAACAAGCTCGTTGCCAGTCATCGGATCGCTAACAACACGCACGAGCACGGTGTATTTTGATGGCTTCTTAAGTGGTAGAAACGACTTGGTGGACGCCTTGATGTATTGACTTAGATAAAGCCGTTGCAGCGGGCGATAGCCATATCTGGTGCGCAGATAGACACAAGCCGCGCTTACCGTAGCTGCAACCAAAATCCAGACAATGAAGTAACTCGAAAGACGCCGCTGGAAGTTTCGAATGCGGGTTCTTCCTTCTTCGGTAAAGGCGCTTTTACTTGCCATAGCTGTCTTCCTGCATCCTTCTTTGTCATCGAATAATCAGCTAATTCATTGCCTCTCATTGGTTTTCTCAGAATCGTTTGTAAGCGCCGCCTCTGCCAGATCGGAGGCTCGCTGCTTTGCAGTGGCGCGCAGCTTTTTCCATTCTTCGCCTGTCAATTTTTCATCCGCTAATAACTGAAAGCCCTGCGTGAGTAGATATTGGGCGCGGAGCAAATGCTCAAACAAAAGACGCTCACTTCGTGTGATTGCAGGAGCATATCCAAGCTTTTCGAAGACGATGTCACGACACCATTCGCGAGGCTTCAGTCCGGCGTCTGTCGCGGCCATGTCGATCTCTTCTAGCTGCGCTTCAGTGACGCGGAACGATATGTATTTCGATTTCTTTGTGTGGGCCATGTCGCCTTCCTCACCGCGTTTCCGTCATAACCCGTGGTGCACAAAGTGCACGGCGCGTGCACTTTGTGCACGCGGAAACGTCCTAAGTACTTGCCGTGCGCGAGGTTCACCGCGTGCACAAAATGTGCACAGTGTGCACATCTGCACGAAACCCTTAAGGGGTGACGTGTCAAATAAATTCAGGTGCGAAGCACCTCGCTGCGTTTCCAATTCCCCACGACGGAATCTCGAATCGGAACATATCGCTTGTTGTATTTGCCCGTTCATTGGATTTGTTCACGGCGACTCACCAGCGAATCGCATTCGTCAATCGCTACTCGTGATACTCCCCTGCTGCCGTTCAGAAGCATTGGCCAAAGTGGGGTTGATAATGGTTGCATGGCGGTCCTTTCGGTTCGTGTTACTGCCGGCCTTCGGTGTTGCCGTGGGAATTTTTGTCAGTGTCGAAATACGTTCCTCTGCGCCGGCCAAATAGTTTTGAGTCGCCGCTCTAACAGCTTGTTTGAGCTCGCCACTGATCGGAGAAATGACTCCTCGTTGTCGCAGTAAATCAGCTAATTGGAAGTCACTATTTGGCGCTACCAGGACAATTTTGAACATGCGCGTTTCGCCTTCGGTTGAGTCCGTTACGTCGACTTTAATGCGTTCCGGTTTGGCTGCCATTGCGTCTAACTCTCCTTCCAAGTTGCCGGTTATTTGGCGGTGTCGAGACTAGGTAGCGTGGCTGCTCGCAACGGCTCAGGCGCGAAACCTAACGCGATAATCTGTGCTTCGCTTGCGAATGGTTGAGGGATTCTGATGTCGTCCAGACGAGTTGCCGTGTAAAGCACCACATCCCTAGTGTCATCCTTTCCGGCGATCATGGAAGGCGCCCTCAGCAGCAACGCCGGACCGTCAGTTCGTTCCCTTCCGATCGAGACAACTTCAATGCAGAGTGGCTCAGGCCGGTAACGGACACGAAGTGTTCCACGCTCTGAAGTGACAAGCGCTGAGTTGTCGATGAGCCGCATTCCAGGTGGTAAGAGGCCAGCCTTTTGGACGCCGGACAATAGCGCGAGATCACTTGCCGGAATACGGTGCGCCAGCGATTCCGTGGCTGCAAATAAACTGACACCAAGAGCTACTGCCGTCGCCTCACGGATGCGTTCTTCGGTGCGTGCGACTTCGCCTTCCGAGACCCTGACAAATGCCTGAACTTGCTGACGTCGTTGTCGCTCGAGTATTTCATGTGCCTGATTTGGCGGCAACGTTATGCGTGGATCGACACCGCCGATATCGTTGGTCAACACACTCGAAACGAATCGCGTACCCATAATCAACGTGACGATCAAGGCAGTTGTAAGTAGGGGAAGTTTGTGTCGTAATTCCATCACGCGTGTACCTCCTGTGCCACTCTCATAGCCGAGTTCACCGTCTCCTCTGTTACGCGAAAAGCTGCATCAACCCAAGGATCGATTTCGGAATGTCGCTCGTTCGCCGCGTCTTCAAGGCGGGCCAATGCCTTTCGTAAATTCGAGAGTTCCTTCTGCTCCTTGCCAAGACAGGCGAGGTATTCAGCGATGACCTCCTCGGTCAGCAATGTCACTCCGTCCTCGGTTAGCGCCGTAAGCAGATCGATTGATTCGCGCAGTCCCGGCTTGTCCCTGACCTGCGGCATGTCCCACTTAATAAGCTGTGTGATTTTTACGGCTGCGGCGACCAGATAAGGGCCAGCCCCGGGAACTCTGGCGCGCAGGATTCGCACTTCTTCTTCCGCCGTGGCCAGGTCCATCCAGGTGACGAAACAGCGCGATCGAAGCGGCTCAGACAATAGTTTCAGATTGTTGCTGGTGAGCATCACGATGGGTCTATGCTCGCGATCTCGAACACCAATAACACCTGACAGTTTCGGCACATTCGCCCAACCACGCGCCAAAGGTTGCAGCAGGAGGTTTTGGATCTTTAGCTCCAGTTTTTCGACTTCATCCACAATCAACACCGGCGGCGGCTCATTGCGTTCAACGGCTTCGGAGGCATAGGCAAAGGCATCAAGAAACTCTCCTCGTTCAAAGAACTCTTCTGTCCACACAAGTGCTCGCGCCGTCTGTAGATCGGTGCCACTGTGAATCAACTGTTCAATAGCGTGCTCCTGAGCTCGCATTCGCCAGCTCCCAAGCACTTCGACAGCAGTTAATCCCTCCACTCCGGGAACGTAAAAAAGGGTTAGATTGCAGGCTTGCGCCAGTGCCTCGCCGAGTGAAGTTTTCCCTGATCCGCGTGGTCCACCGAAAAGGATCGGGTGATACTGGCGCAGCGCTAACGCTACATCGGACAGCGCCTGCGACTGCGGGATGTATCCGGTGGCCGCAAGGATATTCGCGAGGGCAGGTGTGCCTTCATCGCGGATTAATCGACGCGGATCGACGCTCGGTTTGTGTGAATCTCGTAGCTCCATTGCGTGCTGCACCTCGCACTATGGTTCCAGGACCGCCAAAGCGATCTTGCGCATCTGAGGGGACATTCTTTGTAGCTTTGCTTTGATTTCTTCGGGCGAGCCGTTGGCGATCAACTCAGCAAATTTGCGCTCGCTAATTCCAGTCGCTGGTCGTACGGCATCGATGTCAGATAAGGCCGGCAGACTCTGTACATCCGGCTCGTTTGGATCGGTTCCTTTGATTGCGGCTGGCAGATCAGTCACCATCACGTAACCTGGCGTTCCGGCAGCGACCTCGACGAATTGTGCTCGCCTGTTTCGGTCTGACTGAGAACCAATAACGCCGTTTAGTTCGTCTGAGACTGGATTGATCAGAGAGGAACGTGCTCCGTCCGAAATGATCACGGTGCCATTACTGCGGCCACCAAGCGCTGCGGTTGTTATATTCAGAGCTGCATTGCCAAGCTGACTTAGAACGTGCATCCAACGGCTATCAACTTGTCGTGATTTGCCTTTTAATCCTGCGGCGCCATCGCCTCCCAGTACATCGCCGCCAAGCTTCACAAACTTGCCACTCTCGGGATCGATGAAGCCCACGATCGAAACGTAAGCGCGGTCATATTCGCCGCCCTTGGTCGCTCCGACGAGTATCGTTCCGCGCGCCATGGACCAACCTTTTCCAGTGATGTCGCGAGTAAGTTCCAATCGTGCCAGCGCGCCGCTACGCAAGGTGTACAAGCCGCCGATGGTGCGCACGGGTAACATGCTTCCAAACGATGGCAACACTACTTGTGCTTCTCTGCCGCCGTCTTTGACCGTCGCCGGAATAGCTGACGCTTGGTTGGAAATGCGCACTGTGGGCTGTACCCGCTCGTCACTGCGTTCACTAACGTAAAGTGACGTTTCAGAATTGCGCTGCGAATGATTCGGTTGGTCATTTGCTGTGACTGAC
>DATNJO010000674.1:0-2335 GCA_035603895.1 Pyrinomonadaceae bacterium | reverse complement strand
GTTGTTGTCGCACTCCCGAAAGCGCCGAACAAGACGTTCGTCATCGAGCGATTCATCGCCCGGCACATCAGTATCGAAAGTATGAATCCGGAAAAACCGTCGAGCGTGCCCGCGATGATCAGCACGTTGTTGCCGATAGCGAATCCGGTCGCGGCCGAAGCCAGCCCCGCGTACGAATTCATCAGCGACATCACGACCGGCATGTCCGCCGAACCGATCGGCATCACCAATAGCAATCCGAAAACAAACGCGAGACCGACCATCACAAAGAACAACGGCATCGAACCGGGCACGAAAATTAAATAGATGAAGATGACGACCGTTGCGCCGAGCAGGGTCATGTTGAAAACGTTCTGGCCCTTGTAAGTCATCGGCGTGCCGCGCACAAGACCCTGAAGCTTCGCGAAAGCGAGCAGACTGCCGGTGGTTGTCAGCGAACCAAACATCACTTCGAAACCGAGCGCGCTCATCTCGATCTTCCCGAGATGGCCGCCGTGCCGGAAGTATTCGGAGATGCCGACGAGTGCGGCAGCGAAAGCGCCAAACGCGTGCGACAGCGCGGTGCGTTGCGGCATCGCGGTCATCGGCACCCAAAGACCCATCGCCAAACCGACGAGCGAACCGACCGAAAGTCCGGCGATGATCCACGTGTAGGTAACGATGTGGTGGTGAAGCAGCGTGCCGATGATGGCCATCAACATACCAAACTCGGCGAGGTGCATGCCGCGTTTGGCCGTTTCGGGATGGCTCATCCCTTTCAATCCGAGAATGAACAGGATCGAAGCGAGCAGGTAGCTGAGTTCGATGAAGATTTTTTCCACTTAATCTTTTTTCGCGACGTCTTTGCGCTTGAACATCTTCAACATGCGATCGGTGATCACGAATCCGCCGACCACGTTGGTCGTCGAACAGACCACCGCGATGAACCCGAGTATCGTGCTGACCGTGTTGTACTTCGCTCCGGCAGTGACGATCGAACCGACGAGCGAGATGCCGGAGATCGCGTTTGTGGCAGACATCAGCGGCGTGTGTAGCAACGGCGGCACGCGCGAGATCACCTGATAACCAAGAAACGCGGCGAGCGCGAAAACATAAAGCGCGGAGATCAATGCGTCGATGGTCATTACTATTTCGCTCCCTTGATCTTTCTCTTCACCTCTTCAAAGAGATACTCGTGTTCCGTCTCTACGCCGATCTTTTCCAACGGTTTCCAGTACCACGCGGGTGAGAGACGCGAAACAATCGTTGTCTTTCTGGTGACGACTGTGCGGTCGTTTTCGGTCGTGAGTTCGTAGCTCGCGTCCTGGAACGACAGCCACGGGCGTCCGGGAACGTCAAATTCCGTGATCTCGAGTTTCATCGAGCTGGGCGGGTTCCATTCAGTGACGCGTTCTGCGATGTGGCCGTGTTCGAAGTAGCAAGTGCGCGTTGCGCCAACGCCTTCGCCGGACATCGAACAGCTAACCGGCACGGGCAGACCGATCCTCATCAACAAGCCTTTAGTGCCTTCGATGCGATCGAATGTTTTGAGTTGATTCCAAACTAATTCGCGCGGTGCGTCGGTAGTGAATGTGTTCGTGATTGTTTCCGTGCGCGGCGTTCGTCGTGACGGTTCTTCAAGCTTGTTGGCGCCGATGAGGAAGAAGGGAAGCACACCGACTGTGAGGAGCAGCACGAGGTGTTTGGCTCCCATGGAAAGAAGGAATTGCCGCACCAGTTTTCCGAAGACCGCACCCACGCCCATCGAAAACACCACTAATGGAGTCGACATCAATACGCAGACCCCACCCTCCATGCCGGTGATCATGAGCGTCGCAGTGCAAGCGATCGCGCCGATTACCAGTGAGGCGAAGATCAGTTCCTTGCCCAGAGTCACTATTGCCGTTGCCAGTCCGGTGATGAACGGCAAAAAGAAGAACAGGGCCAAACCCATCGATCCACTGCTGTCGTGAATGAGGCCGAACCCTCCAAGGCCAAACGCGATAGCTGTGAGCGAGCCCACGACGATGCCTCGGAGCACTCTGAAACCGTTCGTTCCCGGCTGTTGTGGTTGTGGCGGTGTGAAACTGCTCGAGCTCATTGTTTACTTGTTCGCTGTAGCCGAAAGACTCGCCGCTACCCGCTGGTTCACAACCTGCCCCTGGTGCGTCACACACGATGGACCAACAACGTCGTCGTTCATGTCGATTTGGAGTTCGCCGTTTTTGATCAGCAGTGACAAGAACGAAGTGATGTTGCGTGAATAGAGTTGACTCGCGTGAACTGGAACTGTCGCCGGCAAGTTGGTGGGAGCGAGAATCGTGACGCCGTCGCGTTCGACTGTAACGTCAGCTTG
>DATNJO010000673.1:0-2934 GCA_035603895.1 Pyrinomonadaceae bacterium | reverse complement strand
TGGGAGATGCACGATCTGATTTACGAACACCAGGCTGACTGGAAAGACAAGGTGGATGTCAGTCCCATCTTCGAGGGTTACGCTAAACAGATTGGCCTCGACGTAGAGCGTTGGAAAAAAGACATCGGCAGCGAGCAGATCGCGCAACGAATCTATCTCGACAGCAAGCGCGGTCAGTCGATGGGCGTAAAAGGCACGCCGACAGTTTTTATTAACGGACGCGAAGTGCCGTTTGAACAGCTTGTGGCTGATAAATTGCGATTGGTAATTCAGTATGAAGTTAACGCCGCCGGAAGCCGGTAATGAAGCTTTACATCACAGCGGCCATCGTTTCACTCATAGGTCTTGCCGATGCTATTTACCTCACGGTTGAACACGTAACCGGACAAAGTGTTCGCTGCACGATCGTCGCAGGCTGCTCGGAAGTGTTGAGCAGCCAGTATGCGGTGGTGAGGGGCGTGCCTTTGGCCGCGATTGGCGCTGCGGCTTATTTCACGGTGTTCAGTCTGGCGATCCTCGCTGCCTTTGGATACCGGATTGCCGGGACGTTGTTGACTCTCGTCGTCCTGCTGATGTTTCTCGTCAGTCTGTGGTTGATTTATCTCCAGGCTTTTGTGATTCACGCCTTTTGTCAGTTCTGTCTGCTTTCCGCCGCCGTCACCACCGCACTGACAGTCATCACCTTGTTTGCTCGACGAGTAACTCGCCGAACGGCTCGCCTTTAATAAACGCCCGGTTCTGTGTAATCTGTGGGCAAACACCATGGAACAACCGACAGTTGCTGACATCTTTCGCCGCGCGCAGGCGTTGCGCCGCGAACATTCTGATTACACTTTGACTCAGCTCAAGGATCTTTTGGTCCGGGAATACTCCGGCGCACCATTTCCACCGCTCCACAACTTAACGATTCCCGAGCAGGACGCGCGTGCGCCGGAAGAAGACTGGAGCGCGGGATTGCCGATTGTGCGTCGTGGAATTCAGTTTCAGGACTGGAAAGAGATCGTCGACGGCATCCTGATCAGTTTCGAACAAACCGAAAACTACGAACGCGAGCGAGGCGCTGAAGGCAGTCGCGACGACTGGCACGATCGCAGTGTCGGCATCAGCGATGCGGTAGCGAAGGGAGTCGGCAAGTGGATGCCGGATGAGTTGGTGGCGCTGGCTGAAAGACAGGTTAAGAAATAGTTAGGCAAGAAAATGAGTTTTCTCGACAAAATGTTCGTCGATCCGAAGTACCAAACGACCGATCCGCGCAAGCCGGAAGAGATCGAGGATCCGGAGATCATTATTAGTCCCGATACGCATCGCGAGAAGCGGCTGCCGCCGGGACAATCGCGCACGAAGAAGTGGCCCGTGCTCGATGCGCACGGAACGCCGAACGTGGATTTGGCGACTTGGGAGTTTGAAGTTGAAGGACTCGTCGAGCATCCGATGAAGTGGTCGCTCGATGAGTTTATGCAGCTTCCGCCTGTGCGTGTGTTTGCCGATTTTCATTGCGTCACGCGCTGGTCGCGACTCGACAACGTGTGGAGCGGTGTCTCGACACGAGAGATCGCAAAGCTGGTGGGCATCAAGCCGGAAGCGAAATTTGTTCTGGCTTTGGCTTACGACTACGGTTGGACCACAAACGTTCCGCTCGAATACTTTCTGAAAGAAGACTCGCTTTTCGCGTGGGCGCACGACGGACAACCGATCGAGCCGGAGCACGGTGGACCAGTGCGTTTGATCATTCCGCAACTCTACGCGTGGAAGTCGGCGAAGTGGGTGAGAGGCGTGCGCTTCCTCCAGGAGGACCATGCGGGTTTTTGGGAACAGGGTGGTTACCACATGCGCGGCGTGCCGTGGGGACCCGGTGACGGCGAAAGATTCAGGTGGTCGTGAGCCACAAAGAGGCACAAGCAGGATCCGATGAGCAAGGAGTTGTGCCTCTTGTTTTCTTTTTGTGCCTTTTTGTGGTGCAAGTATGACTGGTGTAGTTCCCAAAGACGCGGCCGCGGTTATTCTTCTGCGGCAAGATACCGATCCACAGAAGCCCGAAGTTTACTGGGTAAAACGAAGCGAAAAGCTCGCGTTTCTGGGTGGTTATCACGCGTTTCCGGGCGGCCAAATTGACGCCACCGACGCCGAGGCCGACGTAAGAAATTCGCCCGACGAAACGACGTCCGCGATGATCAGCGGCGCCGCACGCGAACTGTTTGAAGAGTTGGGTGTGCTGGCGGTTCACGGCGGCGAGACGCTCACGAAAGGTCAGCGCGCTTCGTTGCTCGACGATCTCGAGTCGGGACGAATGTCGTGGCCCGCGCTGTTGAAGCATTATGAATTGTTTCTCGACGCCAACGACTTCACGTATGTTGGGCGTTGGGTTACGCCGCCGTTCAATGCCCGCCGCTTCGATACGTGGTTCTTTCTGGTTAACTGTCCAAGCAAACAGGAACCGTATTTAACGTCCGGCGAGTTGGAAGACGGTGAATGGATCACCGCCGCGGAAGCTTACGAACGCTGGCTGCGCGATGAGGTTGTTGCCGTGCCGCCGACGTTGCACGCGCTGCGCACGATCACCGGAGGCGTCACACCCGATCTTGTCGAACGTTTTCTTTCAAACATAAACGCACAGGGCGAGATCGCGCGTCGCATCACGTTTCGACCAAACTACATTTGTTTTCCGGTGCGTACACCGACTCGCCCGCCCGCGACGCACACCTGCTGCTACCTGATTCACACGTCGCAGGAGATGCTGATCGTCGATCCTGGTTCGCCTTACGAAGACGAGCAACAGGCGCTGGCCGAGTGCATT
Source organism: Pyrinomonadaceae bacterium (assembly GCA_035603895.1). Taxonomy (GTDB): domain Bacteria; phylum Acidobacteriota; class Blastocatellia; order Pyrinomonadales; family Pyrinomonadaceae; genus PSRF01. Next base: position 140 of record DATNJO010000673.1, on the reverse strand, counting down.
GACGAGATGATCGCGGAAGGCAGGCGCGTTCGCGAAATTATCATCACGCACCTGCACCCGGATCACATCGGTGGCGTTAACGCTTTGAAAGCTCATCTCGGCGGCGACCTTCCCGTCGCGGCTCACCAGCAAACCGCTGA
>DATNJO010000672.1:0-8137 GCA_035603895.1 Pyrinomonadaceae bacterium | reverse complement strand
CGGGTTTGTTCGCTGCTCTGTGTTCCCTTAGTCATCAGGGAACGTGTAGCGGGACTAATCTATCTCGACACCACCAACCCGGCGATCGCGCTCGACGAAGGTCACTTGCAACTGCTCACTGCCGTCGGAAGCATGGCCGCGGTGGCGTTCGAGAACGTCCAGCACTTGCAGTGGCTCGAAGGCGAGAATCAACGTTTGCACGGCGAAATCAATCTCGAGCACAACATGATTGGTGAGAGCCCGCGCATGGGCGAGGTGTTTCGATTTATTGAAAAGATCGCGCCGAGGGAAACAACGGTTTTGATTCGCGGTGAAAGTGGCACCGGTAAGGAATTGGTGGCCCATGCCATTCACACCAACAGCGATCGTGCGGCGAAACCATTCGTTGCGATCAACTGTGCCGTGTTGTCGGAGACGCTGCTGGAAAGTGAACTCTTCGGTTACGAGAAAGGGGCTTTTACTGGCGCCGTCGCGCAGAAGCGCGGGCGTCTGGAGATCGCTGATGGTGGTACGCTCTTTTTGGATGAAGTTGGCGAATTAACACCTGCCACGCAGGCGAAGCTATTGCGAGTCTTGCAGGAGCGGCAGTTTGAGAGACTCGGCGGTACGCGAACGATAAGTGTCGATGTGCGCGTCATCGCCGCCACCAACAGGAACCTGGAAGAGGCGATCAAAGACGGAACGTTTCGCCAGGACCTTTATTACCGTCTCAACGTCATCTCGCTGATGTTGCCACCGCTCAGAGAACGGCGCGAGGACATTCCTTTGCTCGCCTATTATTTCGTCGCCAAGTACAGCAAGAAGTGCAAGAGGCTTGTCAGTGGCATCTCTCCTGAAACGCGTAGCTGTCTGCTGGCGTATGGCTGGCCGGGCAATGTTCGCGAACTGGAAAACACGATCGAGCGCGCCGTCGTGCTCGGCAATTCAGAAGTGATCGTGCCCGACGATCTTCCGGAATCTCTGCTGGCGATCGGCGCTGCGCAGCAAAGGTTATCGAACTATCATGAAGCGATAAACGAGATGAAGAAGAAGTACATCCTCCAGGCCATCGAACAGGCTAACGGCAACTACACCGCTGCCGCCAAACTCCTCGGCATCCACTCGACGAACCTGCACCGCTTGATTCGTAATCTCGGGTTAAGGCCTTAGTAGCCACAAAGAGGCACAAAAGGCAGAAGAGACTAGCCCTCCCTTGTGCTGCTTGTGCCTCTTGTGGCCTGCTTCGGCTTGATCACCTGCATCATCTCAACCAAAACGCGGCTCAATGGCTTCCCGAGACTGCGGCCGACGCTGGTGTTTACTTGCACCGCGATCGCGATCTTGTGTTCCGGGAAGTACATCATGTCGGTCATGTAACCGGGGAAAAAGCCGCTGTGACCGTAGGTTGTTCCGGCCGTAGTTTGGCGAATGATTGCGCAGAGACCGTATTTCGTTTCACGGCCAAGCATCGGAGCGGGGATACCGTCAAGAACCTGTGGCAACAGGTCCGGTGAGAACGCCTTGCCCTCGTAATACATCCTGGCCCAACGTGCGAGGTCGTGCGCCGTCGAAGCGTAGCCGCCACCGGTCCACTCAAACTGCGGATTGATTGCAAACTTGCCGTTGACGATCATTGCATCCGTGCCGCCAAACGCATTGTTTGGACCAGCATAACCCTGGACCACGCCTTTCAATCTCGGTCCATCCTGCGGAATCGTGTCAGTTAACTTCAGAGGTTTGAGCACACGTTTGTTTGCTTCGTCGTAGAACTTTCTGCCTGTAATCTTTTCAATGATCATTCCTAAAACGATGTAATTCGTGTCGGAATAGTTCCAGCCCTTGCCGGCCTCGAACGGCGCTTTCGTATCAAACAGGTAAGCTAAAAGCTCCGCGGGCTTCCATACCTTTTCCGGATTCGCGGTCAGATCTTTCGTGAACTCGTTTTTGAATTCATAACGCACGAGCCCACTCGTGTGATTCATGAGCTGCCGCACGGTGATGTCTTTCGCGTTCGGCAGACGCGCGAACCATGTTTCACGTCCGAGGTATTTCTCGATCTTGTCGTCGAGATTGATCTTGCCTTGTTTGACCAATTGCAAAGCAGTGGCGGCGGCAAATGTCTTTCCGACGCTTCCGGCAAGCAATCGATCCGTCGGCTTCATCGGGGTCTTGGCGTCGCGATCTGAAAAGCCAACTGCAAGGCCGAAGGATTCGCCATTCGCAAGCACCACACCGAGTGTCGCGCCGGGAAAGTTGCCGGCTTTGTGCCACTCATCGAGCTTGAGTTGCAGCGCGGCTTTCAAATCAGTTGTATTCGCAGATGTTGTCTGCCCACACACGACAACAGTTGATAGCAAGCAGACCACAAGGAAGGGGAATATTTTTCGCATCTTTTCGTTTTGCTCCTACCGGAAAACAAAAACGTCAATCGGTTCGCAGACCGGTGTTTCGCGCACGCGGGCTGCATGTTCACGTACTGCATCTATGCCGGCTTGGAAATCGCTTGGAGACAATTGAGCGAGAACTGAATCAGCGCCCGCTGCCAGTTTCTCAACGTAAACATCATAATTCGGCGCGATCGTCTGAGTGACAACATCCACACTAACAGTGCTAAAGCCGGCCGCTTCAAAAACCTCACGCACGAACGGAACGGTGGGCAACGAATCTTCCATAATCGGCCGGCTCTGCGGAAAGAACTCGACATAAGGATACGACTGGATACGTTCGCGAGTACCAGTGCGCAACAGCGCGGTAGCTCCATCCCGAAGCACGCGGCGGCATTCTCGCGCCACGAGCATCGGATCTTCGAAGTGATGGAAAGTCATCGACATGAAGACCAGATCGACAGAGTCGTTGGTGAGCGGTAGCGCTTCGCCGCGGGCAAGCTGGTATCGAACCCGGCGGTCACGCCGCTTTGCCTCCGCCTGGTCTAACATCTTTTGGGAGGGATCGACGCCAACAACCTCCGCCTCGAAATGAGCTGCGAGAGATTCTGAGAAACGTCCAGTGCCACAGCCGAGATCGAGGATCGTGTTGAGACGCTGCCTGCCGACGCACGAAGCGACGACGTTCATCCAGAGTTGAAGCACCTCCGGTCCGTGGTCGCGGGCACGGTCGTAGTGAAGGGGAATGTCAGTCGAGTCGTAATCCATTGGAATGCGGTGTTAAATGTAGCACAGTGACTTTTCGTTTCGTTATGGTCAAGACCACACGGGTCGTGATATCAATTATGCACCGCTGACCAAACACAAGGAGAAGAGATGGAACGCAAAGTAGCCAGTGACTACCCGCAGGAATTGTTGGACCTCTTTCACGAATATCAGCATGGCGATATCAGCCGGCGCACTTTCCTCGATCGCGCCGGCAAGTTCGCCGTGGGCGGACTAACGGTCGCCGCAATTTTTGAGAGCCTCAGACCAAACTACGCTTGGGCGCAACAAGTTCCGCCAGACGACAAACGCATCAAGGTCGGTTATGAAACGGTGCAGTCCCCGGAAGGAAACGGCTCGATCAAAGGCTACCTCGCGCGTCCGGCAAAGAGTGGGAAACAGCCCGTGGTGCTCGTCATCCACGAGAATCGCGGACTCAATCCTTACATCGAAGACGTTGCGCGGCGGTTTGCAACCGCCAACCTCATTGCCTTCGCGCCCGATGGTCTGACTTCTGTCGGTGGTTATCCGGGCAGCGATGAGAAAGGCGCCGAAGCCTTTCGCAAAGTAGACGGAAAGAAGATGACTGAAGACTTCGTCGCGGCGGCCAAGTGGCTCAAAGCGCGTTCCGATTCAACCCGCAAACTCGGCGCGGTGGGCTTCTGCTTCGGCGGTGGTATGGTGAATCAACTAGCCGTGCGGTTGGGACCGGATCTGAACGCGGGTGTTGCATTCTACGGGCGCCAGGCAGCTATAGAAGACGTACCCAGGATTTCCGCGCCGCTGTTGTTGCAATACGCCGGCAATGATCAGCGCATCAACGAAGGCATCGCTCCCTACGAAGCGGCGCTCAAAGCAAACAACAAGGTCTATCAGGTTTACATGTACGACGGTAAACAACATGGCTTCCACAACGACACCACACCACGGTATGACGAAGGTGCTGCGAAACTTGCCTGGCAACGCACGCTCGAGTGGTTCAATAAGTATCTGCGGTGAAACAGCACACGAACGTCTCTTGACCTACAAACTAAAACGGCAGCCCCGCTGGCTTGGGCTGCCGTTCGCAATTACCAGTATTCAATCAGGAATACTTCGTGAGTTGTTTTTTAACCTCCTCCCGGTGGCTGGCACCCTGGAGGCTTGATATCTGGAACCGAATAGATGTAGCTCGCCGCCTCATCTAACTTGGCTTCAGCGTCCGCGGCGTCTATTCCCGCCACGTTAGCAATCAAGTCGCGAAGAACGTGAAGCATCAACGCGTTCGAGTAATACAGTCTTCCATTGATCTTCGCCTGTCCATCGATGACGGCGTCGAGCAAAGGTCTCGTACCGTCATTGCCGGCGGGTGGGGACGCCAGCGCAATCGAACCCGAAGCAACGCCGACTCCGGCTGCAAGAGCGATCGAGGGAGTCTTTTCCAAAAACTTTCGCCTTGACTTGTTCATTGAGATGTACTCCTTTGGGGAGGTTGGTTGCGGGGAGCGTGGGAGATTGGCGCGAGTATGCTCCCCACTCATGAGCCTGTCAACGTTCATTAACACAGCATACGAAAGCTTAGTTACTTGCTCCAGATTACTGGAAACAGCGTACCCGCTTTTTCCGGTGTCATCGTTACGCCTGCCAGCGACATTGCGTAAGCAAGAACTGAATCGTGCTTTGCCGCGAGTTCCTTCGGTGTTGGCAGCTTGAGTTCATCGGGAGTTACGCCAACGTGCTCGAGGCTCTTACCATCAGTCATGATGATGTCGGCATCAGTGATACTCACACCGTAAAAGACCACCGTGCCCACGCCGAGTTGGTGTGGGTAATACCGGGATCTCATCACGGCTCCCGAGGACACATCACCAATTACGATGCCACGCTTTTCCAGTTGCACCACGCGCGCGAAGAGTTCCGCCGCGGAGCCTGATTCGCTGTCGATCAGCACGATCAGTTTTCCAGTAAAAGCATTGGCGGCTCGCGTCTTTGCTTCGAGCGATCTGGTCTCCTTGCGTCGTTTTATATCGCCTAGTTTTACGTCGCGATCAAAAAAGTTGGCAACCATTCGTAGCAGTGTTATCTCGTCTCCACCGCCGTTACCCCGCAGATCGAGTATCAACGCTTTGCGGTTCTTCACTCGGCCGGCCATCTTGTCTACTTCATGTGGTTCAAGATCGAATGCGAGCATTTTCCAGATCACCAAATCATCCGTCTCGTAAAAACGATGAAAGTCGCGGCGGTCCTCCTTCTGCCGCTTGCTTACGAGATCAAAGAATTCGTTAGTGTCTATAACCCGTTTGCCCTCCACTATCGTTGATTCCACATCAAACTCTTGTCGCTTGCCGTCCGGCTTGATCACGTTAAGGTGTATGCGGGTGCGCGGAGTCAGGGCGTTATAGAGATAGTGAATCTTCCAAAGGTTCTCTCGAATCGGTCCGATATTATCGATGGTGTAGATTTCATCACCCTCTTTCAGTCCTTTGGCTTCCGCGTCGCTGCCCGGCTTCACCGCGATGACGTAACACTTGTCGCCAATCATCTGCATTTCCCAGCCGTACTCGAAGGTATAAGTCCTGCCCGGCGGCACGAAGAAGGTGTGGGAATCGTTGAGGTCGACGAGTATCTCGGCGATTATGCCAAAGATCTGATTGTGGGTAGGAGCGTTCTTGATGCGCTCTTCGCCTTGTTTAAAACGGGCGTCAAGGTCCATGCCCCGAAAGGTTGGGTCGTAATAATTTCGTTTGAGATCGAGCTTGATCTCATTGAGCATCGTGAGTCCGCGCCTGCGATCAAGCTCTGAGAGAGATGATTGAGCAGACGCGGATACAACTACCTGAAACAGTACTATCAGCGAGGAAGCGAGGACTTTCACGCGCATCGTTTAGTCTCCGTTTTGAGGAATCAGGAACTACTTTTTTCTGCGTCGATGTAGAAGTTGCGATTCACCTCGAATGTTTTAATGTCTTCCGTGAACTCGAAGGTTTGTGTCGCCTCAGTAGGCGTTAACTTGATTTCCTTTCCGTTGATGTTTACCCGGATCGGCATCGCGAAGCCTTTGACGACCCTGTCGTAATTAAACGTGACGCTCTTTCCGTTGGTGCTGTACTTCAGCAACGGAATCTGTGTCGTGCGCAGGTACTGGTCAAACACTTTGCTGAGATCGATGCCGGCTTTGCTGGAAATGTACGACTCAACCTGTTGTGTGGTGACAGTCTGGTGCCAGAAATCAGCCTGGAGTCCATGCAGGATCGAGAGCCACTTCGCATCGTCGTTGATGACGTGGCGAATGGTGTGGAGCATGTTTCCGCCTTTGGGATACATGTCTCCCGAGCCTTCTCGATTCGAGTTGTATGTGCCGATGATCGGCTTGTCGTTGCGGATACCGCGGCGAGTGCCGACCACGTAGTCTTCCGCGTCTTTCTTACCGAAGTGGTATTCGACAAAAAGGTTCTCGGCGTAATTCGCGAAGCCTTCATGAATCCACATGTCGGCGGCGTCTTTCATCGAAATGTTATTGCCCCACCATTCATGCGCTGATTCGTGCACGATGATGAAGTCAAACTTGAAGCCGACCCCACAGCCGCACGGGTCGCGTTGCAAATAACCATTGCGAAACCAGTTGCCGTATGTAACCGAGCTTTGGTGCTCCATTCCCGGGTACGAAACTGAAACCAGCTTGTAGCTGTCTTCATAAAACGGATATTTGCCAAACCAGTGCTCGAACGCCTCGATGGTGCGGGGAACTTCCTTAAACCATTTCATCGCGACATCCTTCTGCTGGGCCAACACCCAATAGTCCAAATCGAGGTCGCCGCCCTTTCCATGATACTTCTCGGTGAAGTTCACGTAGTTTCCGATGTTGACGTTGACGCCGTAGTTATTGATCGGGTTCGTGACAACCCAATGATAAGTCTTCTTCTTGGCAGCTACATCGTGGTCCGTCTTTTTCAAACGGCCGTTTGAAACAGCAACCAGATTCTCCAGCACCGTCACACTGATCTGTATGCCGCGATCGGGTTCGTCAGAACCGTGATCTTTATTGGGCCACCAGATACTCGCGCCGATACCCTGGCAAGTGGTAACGATAAAAGGATTGCCGAGATCGTCCCGTCCCCAGGTTATGCCGCCAACCCACGGCGGATTTTTACTGACAGTGGGGACGCCTTCGTAAAACACTTCGATCTTGTCTTCTACGCCCTTGGGAAGTTCCTTTTCAAACATCACCCAATAGACGTTTCCTTCGCGTTCAAATTTGAGTTGCTCGCTTCCGTGCGTGACTTTTGTGATCGCTAATGGCGGCTGCAGATCGATCTGCATCTTGTTTCCCGGCTTCAGGGTCTTGAACGTGATTTCGTTCGAGCCCTTCAACCTGCGGGTTTCAAGCAGGAACTCCACTTGAAGGTGGTAATGCAGCAAGTCCCACCATTCGCGTTCGGGTGTCACCGAGCCTCGCAACGTTTCCTGGCGGCTGATATTTTCGGTTTGAGCAGAAACACATATAGCTCCGATGTGCATCTGTAAGAAGAGTGCAAGTGCAAATATTTTTAGGGTACGCATAGTGTTCAGGGGTTCAGTTTATCAATTAACTCTTCGTCAATCTCGCCGGCGACTATCTCGGCCGTAAAGTATTGACCGGGTTGAATCGGTTTTCCCGCCATGCGCCGCAACATGACGATCTGGCCCACGTGCGTGAGCGCATCACCAACCGGACCTTGAACCAGTCGTTCGACCGCGCAAGCCAGCGGCGCGTCAGACGCCAGATACGAATCAAACTTCTTCACCGCCGAAAAGAACCGCCTGATTTCTTCTTTCCACGGCAGTGGATCGGACGTTAAAAAGATCAAATCGCCCTTGACCAGATGAAGCGAACCTTCGAGCAGATCGCCGATGTGCGCCAGAATCTCTCCGGGCGTGCGCGTCGTCTCATGCGCTCGGAATTCGGCGAAGTCGTCCGGCATATCTGTAATCGCGAGGCCGCCCCGATACGCCACCGTCGCAACCATGTGACGCAACACTTCCCGCTTCAC
>DATNJO010000671.1:0-11195 GCA_035603895.1 Pyrinomonadaceae bacterium | reverse complement strand
CCATGTAGACGGTCAACTCACAGATGTCGGTGACGTAATCGCCGATTCGCTCCAGGTGCTTGGCGACGAACAACAGCCGCGCATCGCGTGTGGCGGTAGCGGGTTCGCTGACCATCATTTCGATCAAGTGATGAAAACTGTGGTTGTAGAGATCGTTGATCTCGCTATCGCTCTTGATGATCTCGCGGGCCATTGTGGCGTCGCTCGAAGTAAACGCGTCGAGCGCCGCGCGTAACATCATCAGCGCGTGATCCGCCATGCGGCTCAGGTCGAGTACCGGCCTGAGTTCCGGCTCGTTGTTCAGATCGATGGCCGTGCGGGCGATGTTGCAGGCGTGATCGGCGATACGCTCCAGCACCGGCGCCATTTTCGCGACCGAGATCACGAAGCGCAGATCGCGAGCCGCCGGTTGGCGCAAAGCGATGATGTCGATGCACTGGCGATCGATTTCGACTTCCAGGTGATCCACCTGATCGTCGTGATCGAGTACGTCGCGTGCAACTTCGCTGTCGCGCTCGCTGAGTGCGTACATCGCGCGCTCCAGCGCCTGCTCTGCTTCGCCGCCCAACAACAGTACGCGGTCGCGCAGGGAACTTAATTCGTCGTCGAGATGACGATGGGCATCCATACTTACTTAATCAACCAAACCTTCCCGTAATGTAGTCCTCAGTTAATTTCTCATTGGGGGCTGTGAACATCTTCTCAGTCGAATTCACTTCGATCAACTTACCAAGCAGGAAAAACGCGGTTGTGTCGGAAACGCGCGCAGCCTGTTGCATGTTGTGCGTCACAATCACAATCGTGTACTGCTTCTTCAAATCGAAAATCAGCTCTTCAATCTTGGACGTGGCGATCGGATCGAGCGCCGACGCCGGCTCGTCCATCAACAACACTTCCGGGCGAATCGCGAGAGCCCGCGCAATGCACAGGCGTTGTTGTTGACCACCTGAAAGACTCAACGCCGATGTTTTCAAACGATCCTTCACTTCGTTCCACAGCGCCGCATCTTTAAGCGCCTGCTCGACGCGTCCATGCAGTTCCGAACTGCTACCGGTCAGCCTGTTGATTCGTAAACCATACGCGACATTGTCGAAGATCGACTTCGGAAACGGATTCGACTTCTGAAATACCATGCCGACGCGACGCCGCAATTCGACGACGTCAGTTCCCGGCGCGTAAATGTCGCGGTCGTCAAGCAACACTTGTCCGCCGACGTGCGTCGCGGGAATCACGTCGTTCATGCGATTCAGCGTGCGCAGAAACGTCGACTTGCCGCAACCTGATGGACCAATAAAAGCCATCACGATGCGCTCGGGTATGTCGAGCGCGATGTTGTGCAGCGCCTGGACCTTGCCGTAGAAGAAGTTCAGATCGCGAACAGCGACCTTCGCCGGAGCACCAGGCACAGGCGTGGGCGCGCTATTGCGCCGCGCGCCAACTTCAAATTTTGGAGGTTCAGTTTGAACCGGCATAAGCTCCTAGAATCTCTTCCTCGTCAGAAAACGAACCATAATGTTTATTCCCAAAACCAGCGTCATCAGCACCAGCGTCGCGGCCCACGCCTGCGCGTGCCATTCGTCATACGGCGAGATCGCGTAGTTGTAGATCTGCACCGTGAGCGACGCGATCGGTTCGTTAAGCGAGGTCGGGAAGAACCGGCTCCCGAATGCGGTGAACAGTAATGGCGCCGTCTCACCCGAGATACGTGCGATCGCGAGCATCGCTCCGGTTGCGATTCCTGGCGCCGCCGCTGGAATCACAACACCCAAAATCACGCGCCACTGCGGCGCGCCTAACGCCAAAGCTCCTTCACGCAAACTATGCGGCACGAGCTTCAGCATCTCTTCAGTGGTCCGGGCAACGATCGGAACCATGATCAGCGCGAGTGCGACGCCACCGGCCCACGCTGAAAAGTGTTTCATCGGCAGCACCAAAATCGCGTAAACAAACACGCCGGTCACAATCGATGGAATGCCCGTCAACGTGTCGACAATAAAACGAACCGCGCCGCCAAATCTTCCCTTGCCGATTTCTGATAGATAAACACCGACACAGATTCCGAGTGGCAAACCAATCACCGACGACAACAGCAGCAACACGAGCGAACCGAGAATCGCGTTTCCGATTCCGCCACCTTCGCCGACCGGCCTCGGCACATCCGTCAGAAAACGAACGTTGAGCGAACCGATTCCCTGCCACGCGATGTGCGACAGGATAATGAGCAACGCGCCGACTGCGAGCAGCGTACACAACGCCGTCATACCCGTCATAAAGGCACTATTGGCACGGCGAATTCGATCTGCGTGGTCCATTATGCAGCCCTGCCGACTCCACCGGTCTTTCGCGTCACGTTCCATACCAGCACGCGCGCGATGCCGTTCACGACAAACGTCACCAGAAACAGGATCAGTCCGAGTTCAACCAGCGCGCTCAAATACAAATCGCCGGTGGCCTCCGTAAACTCGTTCGCAATCGCTGAGGCAATCGTGTACGACGGAGCAAAAAGCGAGAGGCTAATCTCCGGCCGGTTGCCGATCACCATCGTCACCGCCATCGTCTCGCCAAGTGCGCGGCCAAGACCGAGAATCACGGCGCCCGCAATGCCCGGAGCGCCGTTTACCAACACTACGCGAATCATTTCCCACTTGGTCGCGCCGAGTGCGAGCGCGGCCTCACGCTGCGAACCCGGCACCGCAGTCAACACATCGCGCACTATGGCGGATATGATCGGCGTGACCATGATGGCAAGAATGATTCCTCCTGTGAGCAAACCAATCCCCGTGATCGGTCCTTTGAAGAGTGGCAACCAACCAAAAACCTTTGCGAGCACCGGCTCGATGTAGTTTCGCAGGAACGGCGCCAGCACGAAGATGCCCCAGAGGCCATAGACCACCGAGGGAATAGCTGCTAGCAGTTCAACGAGAAAACCGACCGGCCGTGCCAACCAGTGCGGCGCCTGCTCGACCAAAAAGATTGCAATACCTAACGAGAATGGAACACTTATCAAGAGCGCGATCAGCGACGAAGCAACCGTGCCGTAAATGAACGGCAACGCGCCGAACTCACCTTTGATCGGATCCCATCGCTGACTAATCAAAAAACCAAAACCAAACTGGCGAATCGACAGCATCGCGTCGCTGGTCAACGCGATGACCATCGCGACCACGACGCCGACCATCAACAATGCAACCGCAAGCATGAGCACGCGGAAAACTGCGTCGCCCGTATTTCCAGTCGGCGAAAGCACACGCCGCCAGGTCGAGACCTGTCCGACGAAATCTTTTTCGTGCGCAGCCCAGCTCATAGCATCTTCTGCATTACCACAGTCTCAACCTCGGGACCGCCCGCTGTCGTGCAATCGCGCCCGTTGCGATGTTCTGCGGGCGAGCCGCCCGCGCCCCCAAAAGAGGTGTTGTCTGACTGCATCAGCTCTGTCTCAGGGGCGACCCACCGGAGGTGACGGAATTGATCTTTGCTTCAGCGCGCTTCACGACGTCGGCCGGCAACGGCGCGTATTGCAAAGTTTTTGCAAAATTCTCGCCGTCATGAATTCCCCACCAGAGAAAATCGACCAACGCTTTGCCTTTAGCCGCGTCTTTCTGGTCTTTGTAAACGAGGATGTAGGTGTAACTAGAAATCGGATACGCCTGCGCGCCCGCCGCGTTTGTGATCGACACGCGCAGATCATCGGGCATGTTGGCCGCGGATGCAGCAGCCGCGGCCGTGACACCATCGATCGACGGTTCGATGAAACTGCCGCTCGAGTTCTTGATGTGGGCCACCGGCAGTTTGTTTTGCACTGCGTAAGCCAACTCAACGTAACCGACGGTGTTGGGTGTGTTCTTGACCTGACCCGTTACACCTTCATTTCCTTTTGCACCGAGTCCGGTGGGCCAACTTGGCGACGTACCTGTTCCCACCTTCTCTTTCCACTCCGGGCTGATTTTGGAAAGATAGTCCGTATAAACAGCCGACGTACCACTGCCGTCCGAACGATACACAGCGATGACATCGTTTGCCGGTAACGTCAGTCCCGGATTATCAGCCGCTATTTTCGGGTCGTTCCACTTCTTGATCTTTCCGAGATAAATGTCGGCGAGCACTTCCGGTGAAAAACGCAGTGGTTGATTCACACCGGCAAGGTTGTAAGTAATCACGACCGCGCCGAGCACGGTGGGAATATGGAGAATCTCGCCGGGCGCTGACTTGAGATCTTCATCTTTCATCGGCGCATCGGAAGCACCGAAGTCGACTGTCTGTTCCTTGAGTTGCTTGATACCGCCGCCGGAGCCGATCGATTGATAGTCGATCCTCACGTTCGACTTGACCTTCTCATACTCGCTCAACCACTTCTGATAAAGCGGATTTGGGAACGTGGCGCCTGCGCCGTGCAAGCTCACTGTGGAGTTACCACCGGGACCGCCTGGGCCACCGCCGTTACAAGCGGACGACGTAACGAGAACCACTAAGGCACAAACACACGCGAGTAGTTGAAAGCCGCGTTTATAGCCTCTGCTGGAAACAGACATTTAGCATCTCCTGTGCTGGTCGGGCTGATTTGTCGAGAGCGATTTGTTCAGTTCCAATGTAGGCAGCGGGTGTTACATTTAACTGAACTACGTCTGAACTCTCAGTTAACAGCGGCCGCAGGACTTACACTTATTTGCGGGTTTTATTGGGTTTTTGACGTCAAAAGCCGGTAACCGACGTTCACCATCGTCTCGATGTGCAAGCCGAAATCCGAGAGCTTGGCCCGTAGACGATAGATGTAGACGTGCAGGCTCTCGGAATTGAGCGGCTTGTTGCTGCCCCAGACCGAGGACCAAAGGTCCTCGGCCGTAACGATGCGATCCGGCGTCCGCGTCAGGCGCGAGAAGATCAGGAACTCCGTGCGCGGCAGCTTAATAGCATGGCCACCGCACGCGGCGTAGTAGTTCTTGTGCTCCACTCGCAGGAAGCCGTCGTCGTAAACGTCTTCCGCAACGAGGTTTCCGTTCCCGTTCTTCTGCTCCATGAGTGACATTTCTTGTAATGACATATTCACCTCAGAAGTTGTAGCGAAGCGCAAACTGAATCTGACGATTCGTTCCCAGGCCCACCGTGCGCTCGACCGTTTGCCGCAACAAGCCAAACGTTCCGCCCGCCGAAGATTGAGTAAAGGCGGTGTTCGGTTGCAGTCCTCCTGAAAGGACGCCGGTAGCAGTGATCGTCGGCAGTGCGTTGTTCAGCGTTGTGGACGGCACCGCGAAGTTCGCCTTGTTGAAGATGTTGAAGATCTCCGTGCGAAATTCGATGTTCGACGACTCGGTGATCCGGAAGCGCTTGTTAAATACGATGTCAAACTGCGTGAAGCTTGGCCCACGCAGCGCATTGCGCGCGAGGTCGCCAAATTGACCCGGCAGCGGCGTTGAAAACGCAGCGGGGTTAATGATGAAGCGATCATTGTCGACGAAAGGATTGGCACCGGAAACCAGATTTGGACGACGTACATTACGCGAAGCGCCGCCGCCTGGAGTATTAACCACGCCGATAAAACCGAGTGGCAGTGGATTCGCGGCGTTGATGGTTCCCGGCAACTGGGCCACGAAACCTCTCGCCACGGTTGTCGCTACCCCGTTAACGGTGACTGGACAAGTATCCTGCGCACACTGAATAACCACGTCAGGACGCGTGATACCAACCTCGATCGGCAGACCACTGCGCGCGTTTACAATTCCGCCGATCTCCCAATTGCCGAGGAATGCATTGCCGACACTGCCGAGGTCGTTGCTGGTGCCTTTGCCGAATGGGAGCTTGTAAAGTGCGCTGAAGTTGAACGTGTGGCGCACGTCGAAGTTGTTGTAACCAAAGTCAGCGTCGAAGTTGTCGGGAATAGCCGCTGTTCTGGCTTCGTTTGAGCCGGCGGTATTACCGAAGCTGCGCGAGAAGGTGTACTGCGAGTTCAGCGTCAAGCCAGTGGTGAGTCGACGCGCCAGCGTCATCTGAAGGGCGTTGTAACTGTCTTCGCCGCCGCTGGTTTTGTAGTCAACTTCGGCAAACGGGTTCTGCACGTTGTTTCCCGAGATGATCGAAAACTCACGAACAGTTCGCACAGCGGTGATTCTTCCCGTCACCGGATCCGCGAGATTCACCACTCCGACTCCAGCCGGCAGTGCCGCAACGTTGCTGAGCACCGTCGTCTGACCCGGCAGGATCTTATTCGCGATGCTGCGCAGAAAGAGGTTTCTTCCCTGGCTGCCTACGTAAGCTGCCGTTAGCACCGTGTCGTGCGCGAGTTCCTGCTGGAATGAGAAAGTGTATTGATAAACCTTCTCCGGAATCTCGTAGTCGGGTGAATACGCGCGTGGTTGATACGAACGAGTATTCACGTTCGCGGGGTTGTTAAAGAACGCGATTGCCGCACTCGAGTTAAGCGGAAACGCGAGCGCTGGTCCACCGCTGAAGATCGGATTGCTGGTGAACGTCGAACTGATGCGATCGCTCTCGATCGGTTGGATCTGGTCTTCCGTCTGGCCTGGACCATAGAAGATGCCGAATCCGCCGCGGAGAACAGTGCGTCCGCCGCCGAAGAAGCCGTCGCCATTGGGGCTTGGCGACCACGTCATCGAGACGCGCGGTCCGAAGTTGGTCTTGGAAGATTTGAAAGCTGCTTCAGTGGGCGGCCGCAGTGTGCCGTTAGTGATGTCGAAGAGCACTTGCAGGTTTCGATCTTCACGCAGCGGCGTGTAGTACTCGTACCGCAGACCGTAGTTTAACGTTAGGTTTGGTCTGATCTTCCATTCGTCTTCGGCGTAGGCAATGTAGTACTCCTGCTTCGCAAAACGCTGACCGGTCGCACCGTTGTTGAACGGGCTAGGCGCGCTCACGTCGCCCAGGAATTGAATTGATTGGGGCGTGTTTGTCAGGAAGCTCGGCAGATTTGAGTAGGTGTAAGTCGTCCCACCGAGACGATCCGTGTAGACACGAATCATGCGGAGCTCGCCGCCGAATTTGAAGTTGTGGTTGCCGTTGGTCCAATTGAGATTGTCGACGAACGAGAGTGAGTACGGCGTGTACGGCTGACCGCGACCGTTAGTCGCACTGTTCGCGCGAACAAGACCGCCCGGAACTGCCGTACCCGCTGACGTGCCCTGACCAGGCAGCGCGAAGTTAGCGGTGTTGCCGGAAATGTTGATGACCAGCGATGAGAGATCGAAACCGGCGACCGTAGGAGCGACGCCGTTGATTCTCGTGTACGCACTGTTGTAACCAAACTTGAATTCGTTGAGCATCGACGGCGTTAACAGCGACTGCACTGCCAGAACGCCATTCTGCGGCACGGCGTTGATGAATACTCGGCGGCCAGTCACGCCTTCCGGCTGCTCGTTGGTTCCCTGATCGCGGAAGAAACGGAAGTAGGCGGAGTGTTTCGGACTGATCTTGTAGTCGAGACGCAGCGCGACCGAGTTTTCGTCAACCGAAGAATTTGCTTGCAACTGCGCTACGTCAAACAGGTTCGTTCCCGAACCGGTCGAAATGATCTGAGCATCCGGCGAGCGAAATGCCGGCAACAATGCGACGCTGGTCGGATTACAGTTGGTAGAACCCGTACCGAATGGCGCCGCACACAGACGGCTTGCTGAACCAGGCACAGCCTCGATTGAGTTTATACCCGCGCGGAGCCGGTAACCTTCGTAGCTGAAAAAGAAGAAGAACTTGTCTTTGACTATTGGACCACCGAGCGAACCGCCAAACTGATTGAGACGCAGTGGAGCTTTCTGTCCGATGATGTTGTCGAAGAAGTTCGCGGCGTCCAAAGCATCGTTGCGCAGGTACTCAAACAGCGAACCGTGAAAAGCATTGCTACCTGATTTGGTGACGACACTGACCTGACCACCTGTACCGGTGCCAAACTCAGCCGGGAAGTTGTTTGAGTCAACCCGAAACTCCTGCACGTTTTCCAAACTCGATTGCAGGCGAAACGGAGTCGGCAGTTCGCCGTTCAAGTTTCCCGGCGAAGCATCGATGATTGCCGAACCCTCGATACCGTCGTAACGAATCACGTTCTGCTGCACTGCGCGGCCGCTGAAACGAATGTCGCCAAACGTGCCGGAGCCGCTGTTCACCGAACCGGGCGCTTGGAGATAGAGTTGCGACAACTGGCGGCCGTTGAGCGGCAATGCTTCCACTTCGCGCGGGTTAACGTTGACGCTCATCGAAGCGGAGCCGGTGTCGAGTGCCGTGCTTCCGGTGGCGGTCACGTCGACCTTCGCTTCAACGCCTGTGGCCTGAAGTGTCAGGTCGAGGGTTAATTCCTGGCCCACCAGCACTTGTACGTTTGTGGCTTGCACCGACAGATTTTGTGCCGACACCTTGATGGAGTATTTCGCGGGCTGGAGCGAAGCGATCATGTAGTAGCCCGACTCGTTGGTGACGGTGGACCGTTCCTCCCCGGTACCCTCATTCTTTACCAACACGGTCGCACCGGGAACGATTGCGCCGTTGGCGTCTGTGACAGTGCCAGCGATTCGACCCCGGTCGGTTTGTGCCGAAGCCGAGAGGTGCGTGAGCACGGCGAACGCGAGCGTGAAGACGATTACGAAAATGCGGCGAAACCGCCGGGGGTCTCTGCAATGCATAAGGATTCTCCTGTGCGTTTATTCGGTTTAAGGTTCAAAGAGAAACATTACGCAGGGGTAGTTAAACGCCTGTGAATTGCACCTTAAATGTTTGTTAAGTGGATATGGGTGAGGCTAAGGGGTTTGTGAGTCAACAAAGAGGCGTAACCGGTCGAGGACTTCGTTTCGAACCCGCCGAAAAACCGCAAGCCGCGCGTGTTCATCGCCTTGTGCGTCCGCCGGATCGTCAAAGCTCCAATGAATACGTTTAGTGTTGCCAGGAAAGACTGGACACTGCTCATTCGCGTTGTCACAAACTGTGATCACGTAGTCGAATTCTTTTCCTAAGAACTCGTCTACCGATTTCGAGCGATGATTGGAGATGTCGATGTCGAGCTCGCGCATTGCCGCGATCGCTTCCGGCCGGACCTGCGTTGGTGAGACTCCGGCACTCGCGACTTCAAGGCGATCGTTCGCCATATTACGCAGCAAGCCTTCCGCCATTTGGCTTCTAGCGGAGTTGCCGGTGCAGAGTATCAGAACGCGTTTGCGGTTGTTCATCTGTTCTCGCTAGCCAGCCGAAGAACGCCGTCGCGACAAAGGCGCCGGCGAGTTGGGCCACAATGAAGGCCGGTGCATCAAGTGGCCGGATGCCGGCGAAGGTGTCGCTCGCGGATCGCGCCAGGGTCACTGCCGGATTCGCAAAAGAGGTCGAGGCCGTGAACCAGTACGCGGCTGTTATATACGCTGCAACTGCAAACGGAACCGCTGACGGTCGAAAACGAACGCAACCCCAAATCACTGCCAACAAGCCAAACGTTGCGACGAACTCGCTGAATACTTGAGAACTACCAGATCGGTTGTGGCGTGAGGCGAAGAACAACGGAAGTCCAAACATAATGTGCGCAACGGCAACCCCGGCGAATGCTCCACCTACTTGTGCAACGATGTAAGGAGGAACGTCACGCCACGGGAGCCCTCGCTGCCATGCGACGGTGAGCGTCACTGCCGGATTGAAGTGCGCTCCCGAGATTGGACCAAACGTCAGAATCAGTGCGACCAGCGCCGCTCCAGTAGCCATCGTGTTGGCTAATAAAGCAATCGCAGTGTTACCCGCCGCGAGCCGTTCGCCCATGATACCCGAGCCAACGACCGCGGCCAGCAACATCGCGGTGCCCACGGCTTCAGCAACAACTCGCTTTGGCAACGGATGGTTCACGCGTGACTCCTACGGGAGCGGGTGTACAGCATGCACTCAATACGACCCGATCCGGGGTCGTCTCTTCGACTTTCGTGCCGCACTCGCAAGGGGCAGTCTCGGCAAGATTGTCTTCCAGCACTACGAATACTTCCCACTCATTGCCATCAGGATCTCTCACCCAGGTCTTATCTTGCAGCGCATAGCAACAACTGGTTTGCATCTCATCGCGGGTCAACAGTCCCGCGTCGACCCACCTTTGGCGCGTCGCCAAAACGTCGTCGGTGCTCGCGACCTGAATGCCGAGGTGTGACAACGCTCCCTGCTCCTTGAACTCGTGTTCGTTGAGCGTCAGATTCAGGGGCGGATTCTGCACGTCGAACTTCGCGTATCCGGTTCGAATCTTGCTCGGATTGATCCCCAAGAGTTTCTTGTAGAATTCAACGCTCCGATCGACGTTGTGTACGTTCAACGCCAGATGCGCCTTCAGCGCCTGTACTTTCTGAATAGTCATCGCCTTTACTCCTTCGGTGTTTCCGCAATTCTTTCATATACGCCTATGCGAATACGTCCCGCAGTATCCTTCAGGCCGGGCATATATGTCAAGGCGTATGTGCAAAATTCCTTTTGTGGTAAGATACGAACCGTCATGACGCAGAAGTCGAAGACATTTGATAAGGAACTATTCTTTCGCGCGCTCGCGGATCGCACCCGGCTGCGCCTGCTGAATTTAATAGGCGCGGATGAAGTCTGTGTGTGCTTTTTCGTTGAGATACTAAAGACGAATCAACCGAAGATCAGTAGACATCTGGCGTATCTGCGCCGCGCGGGAATCGTTGACGCGCGCCGCGAGGGTCAATGGATGCACTATCGAATTGTTAAGCCGCCCGATCCCGACGCAGCGCGAGTCTTGAAGGACGTGATGACCTGGTTAGTTAACGATACGGAGATGCAGCGCGATCGGCAGCGCTTGGTAAAAATCTGTTGCGCGCCACAACTTCCGGTCGCCATTCAAGGCGCGCCTCGTCCGGCCAGTATTAGCGCTCAGGCCAGTTGATCCGTCTGGTGCCTGCCCAATGAATCCACGACGGACAAGCACTGGACCAAACCCTAATGTCTCAATTCAGATGTCGGACACCTCTCAGTGCCGATTTATCCTTGAACCAATGGATCACAAATGAAGGCTTCTAAAGGCCGTATTCTTTACACTGAGGATGATCACGACTCCCGCGAACTGAACCGGTTTCTGTTTGCCTTCAATAGTTACGACATTGTTTCCGCGGAAAGCGGCTTGGGAGCAGTGAACCTTGCGAAGACCGAACCGTGTTTTTTCCGGGGACGGCATTGGCAGGAGAGTCGGCTCTGAGATGGTCCGTAGGCGGTTGTAAACCTTGACGCTG
>DATNJO010000670.1:0-4679 GCA_035603895.1 Pyrinomonadaceae bacterium | reverse complement strand
TGATCTGGTGGAATTCTGCGGCGAGGTGTGGAGTGGGGATGATCGGGTAGGGCTTAAATGCCCTATGGTTGACGGCTGCGCGAAAGGAAAGTTGATCGAAGCAATGGTGCTTTAGGAAAACGGAAAGTCTTGATACATTAGCGTTACGGACAACATGCCGGGGTGGCGGAATGGCAGACGCTGCGGACTTAAAATCCTCCATCCGGCTTCTTACCTAGTGATACCAAGCGATACTAACGAGTATTTACCGACGTTTCAGCCGTTGAAAGTAG
Organism: Pyrinomonadaceae bacterium; assembly: GCA_035603895.1. Taxonomy (GTDB): domain Bacteria; phylum Acidobacteriota; class Blastocatellia; order Pyrinomonadales; family Pyrinomonadaceae; genus PSRF01. The sequence goes on along the minus strand of DATNJO010000670.1, from coordinate 4,407 downwards.
CTTACGTCGTGCTTGGTATCACTAGGTGATCCACGCATCTTCCACGCATCTTTGGACCAAAGAAAAGAAAGCCTTCTTCTGTTATCCGTTCTAAAAAAGGACTTGTAAGACATATTGCATTGACAGAGTTCTTCTATCCGTAAACCCCCTCGCAATCGGTTATGGTCGCTGGGATGCCGCAGCCGCCGTGAATCCGTACCACGGACCGTATCGCGCCAGAACCCTACTTCGTAGACTATAGTACGGCGCAAATATTTAACCAACTTGGTCGTGGCAAGACCCTGCACTGGTCAAAGATCCGTCTGCTGGGGCAATATATGTGCGCAGAGAGTGGACAATTGGTGTGCTCCCACAGACCTCGACTCACCAAATAGCACCATCTGCCTGCAATTGTAATAGGTGAACCCAAAGATACTTAATCGTTTTCGGACGAAGAATGGCTAAAGACATTCAGTCGTCAACTCATCTCCATTGAATATTAGAAAGAGGTCAACGAACAGAATTGACCTGTGTGTTTTCGGCTGTCTAAGGCGGGTTGAGACGCATATCAGAGCTAGGTGCGAACACAACTACTAGCTGATTGAAGATCGTGGACAAACATTCTCTCAACGAGCGCGACATCTGCACGAAGTACATCACACCTGCTATTCATCGGGCCGGATGGACGCTAGGACAATTCCGCGAAGAGGTAAAGCTTACGGATGGCCGCGTTCTCGTACGCGGCAACCTAGCTTCGCGTATTAAGAGTCCCGACGTGAAAGGCGGACCTAAGCGTGCGGACTTCGTCTTATACGCTCACGGTCAAATTCCCCTCGCAGTAATTGAAGCAAAACAAGCGAGGTATTCAATCGGACAAGGGATGGCGCAAGCTTTGAGGTATGCAGAAATGCTTGATGCGCCTTTTGCATTCAGCTCAAACGGAGACGGCTTTCTTCTTCATGATCGCACTGGCGTTTCAAAACCTGTCGAGCGCGAGCTGTCGCTGGACTCGTTCCCAGGATTTGACGAGCTATGGGAAGCCTATCAGCAATGGAAGGGTATTACTCAACCCGGGAAGCTTCAGCTAGTCGAACAACCGTACTACATGGAGATTAGCGGCAAGGAGCCTCGTTACTATCAGCTTGTAGCAATCAATCGCACAATCGAGAGTATTGCGAATGGCCAACAGCGAATCCTGTTAGTGATGGCAACGGGAACGGGCAAGACTTACACTGCTTTCCAAATCATCTGGCGCCTTTGGAAAGCTAAGGCCAAAAAACGGATTCTCTTCCTGGCGGACCGCAACATATTAGTAGATCAAACAATGCAACAAGACTTCGCTCCATTTGGCGAAGTCATGCACAAGATTACAAATCGAGAAGTAAAGAAAAACTATGAAATTTACCTCGCTCTATATCAGGCCGTCACTGGCAAAGAAGAGTGGAAACAAATCTACCGCCAGTTTTCCGAAGACTTTTTCGATCTAGTCGTAGTGGACGAATGTCACCGCGGTAGTGCGGCCGATGACTCAGCTTGGCGTGAAGTGCTGGACTACTTCAGCGGGGCGACGCATTTGGGTTTGACAGCAACTCCCAAAGAGACCAAAGAAATTAGCAATATCACCTACTTCGGTGATCCCATTTACACCTATTCGCTAAAGCAAGGCATCGAGGACGGTTTCCTCGCCCCCTATAAGGTGATTCGCGTCGTTACCGACGCTGATGCGCTTGGCTATAGACCTGAGGCAGGCAAAGAAGATCGGCATGGCCAAGTCATTGAGCAACGCGAGTACAACACGAAGGACTTTGACCGCAGCTTAGTTTTGACCAAGCGCACGGCGTTGGTAGCACGTCGCGTGTGGGAGTATCTGCAAGCCACGGATCCCATGTCCAAGACTATTGTCTTTTGTGATGACCAAGATCACGCGGAGAGGATGCGTCAAGCGCTGGTCAAGATTGTTCCTGCGGCTGCCAGCAATCGACGCTATGTCATGCGGATTACAGGCGATGACAGCGAAGGCAAGGCGCAGCTCTCATACTTCATTGACAATGACGAGCCCTATCCCGTGATCGCAACCACTTCGAAGCTGCTGACTACGGGCATCGATGCGAAGACGTGCAAGCTGATCGTACTTGATCAAAACATCAACTCGATGTCGGAGTTCAAGCAAATTGTTGGGCGCGGCACGCGAATCCGGGAAGACTATCAAAAGCTGTATTTCACGATCATGGACTTCAAAGGTGCTACTCGGTTGTTCGCAGATCCTGAGTTCGATGGTGAGCCGGTTGTTGTCTACGAACCAAAGCCGGATGAACCGATAATTCCTCCAGAGGACGAGGATTTACGCAGTAATCAAGAAGCGAGTGATTCGCACACAACACCCCCTCCTTTCGACCAAGAAAACAGGTCAAAGCGTGGCACACCGGGCAGAACTAAGTATTACGTTGATGATGCAGACGTTCGGTTCGCTGTTGAGCGTTCGCAATACCTTGATGCCGACGGCAATTTGATTACTGAGGACTACAGGGTCTATCTGAAGGAAGAGATCCGAAAAACGCTCCAAAGCCAATACGGCTCATTACACGAGTTTTTGCGACGCTGGAATGAGGCGGATAGAAAACAAGCGATCATCGACGAACTGAGAGATCAAGGCATACCCCTTGAAGTACTAGCGCAAGCGCTCCCGAATAGCGGTGAGCTGGATGTATTCGACCTTATCGCACACATTGCGTTTGACCAAAAGCCGCTCACAAGGCAAGAACGCGCTAACAATGTAAAGAAGCGTAACGTCTTCGCGAAGTATGGCGATCAGGCGCGGGCTGTACTAGAAGCCTTGCTTGAGAAGTACGCCGACCACGGCATCAGCGGAATCGAAGATTCAACGGTTTTGGAATTACCACCCTTAGATCAATATGGGACCAAGACCCAGATTCGGCGCGGGATCTTTGGTAGCGCCGAACAGTACTCCCAAGCTATCACTGAGCTCGAGGAAGCACTCTATGCACAAAAGAGCGCCTGAAAAACCAATATGAATCTCAGCAGCACAATCAAGTCGATCCAAGACATCATGCGCAAGGATGATGGCGTCGATGGCGATGCCCAGCGCATCGGCCAGTTAACTTGGATGCTCTTCCTCAAGGTCTTTGACCAGCGCGAGGAGGAATGGGAAGACGACGCGAAGGACCGCGACGAAGCGTACACTTCGCCGTTGCCCGAAGAATACCGCTGGCGTAACTGGGCTGCCTACAAAGATGGAAAGCCTCAAATTGCCTCTAACGAGCTAGTCTCGTTTGTAAACAGACTAATCGCGGCGCTCCGGGAGTTAGACGTTGCGGACAGTCCAGTAAGCAAGGTGATCCGCCAGGTTTTTGAGGACTCCAACAACTACATGAAGTCTGGCACGCTGATCCTGGGAGTTATAGAAAAACTCGACGAGGCCATTGACTTTCATGATTTCACAACCCGCAAAAGCCTTGGAGACATCTACGAACAGATTCTTAACGACTTGCGGGCGGCCGGTAACGCGGGCGAGTTCTACACTCCAAGGACTATCACCCAGGTGATGGTACAACTAGTGAACCCGCGGCTGGATAAACAAGAAAAGGTGATGGATCCTGCCTGCGGCACAGGCGGCTTTCTTACAGCTACGATCGACCATCTACGTGGTCAACTCACCGAGCACTCGAGCACGGAAGATAAGAACGCGATCGAACAATCAATCATCGGCATCGAAAAAAAACAGCTACCGCATCTGTTGTGCACGACAAACTTGCTGTTGCATGGTATCGACCTCCCAAGTCAAGCGGATCGATACAACACCCTCGGGAAGGGGTGGAACGAATGGCGTTTAGATGAACGCGTCGAATGTGTGATTACGAATCCACCGTTCGGCGGTTTGGAGGAGGAAGGTGTTGGAAGTGACTATCCTCCTCCGCTACGGACAAGGGAAACGGCCGATATGTTTCTCACCTTGATCGTCAAGAAATTATTGAAGGACGGAGGCCGCGGAGCCGTAGTCTTACCCGACGGTGCGTTGTTTGGTGAGGGTGTAAAAGCCCGAGTCAAGGAATTGCTGATGGACGAGTGCAATTTGCACACCATCATCCGCTTGCCCAACGGCGTGTTCGCCCCCTACACCAGCATCAAAACCAATCTGCTTTTCTTCACTAAGGGTAAGTCCACCGAGACGATCTGGTTCTACGAGCATCCTTATCCGGAAGGGCAGAAGAGCTACTCGAAAACGAAACCGATCCTTCTTAAAGAGTTCGATGCCGAGAAGGCGTGGTGGGGGACTGAAGAGAGTGACTTTGCCGAACGCCAGGAGAACGAGTGCGCATGGAAAATCGATTTCAAGTCGAAGAAGCTCGATGCCGAAGCTGCGGCCAAGCCGCACTGGGACAAAGCTGAAGAACTGTCAACGCAGGCTTC
>DATNJO010000669.1:0-2471 GCA_035603895.1 Pyrinomonadaceae bacterium | reverse complement strand
AAACCCGATCGAAGGCCCTAAAAACCAGACTAGCAGACAGGCAATGCCGTACACGGACACGAAGGTTGAAATGCCCAGCGCATAACTCAGTTGGCTTCCTATCGACGACATACTTGATCGTCTCTTCCGCTTTCAGCTCAGTAATTGATACGTTGCCGCATTCACGTCGCTTCTAAGCACAAGCAGCAGGATGATGTACACCAAAACAGCCAATCCAAACACCGCGATGGCTGAAATCTTTAACCAAAGTGGCACACCCGGATCGCGCCGCGGTTCAGGCTGATCAGTTACACTCCAGTGGGGCGAGAGCTCGCCCTCGCTTAACCGTCCTACCCGTCGCAACTGCGCCGCAGTGTTTTCGATCAGCTTCTGAAGCTTATCCTCCATGTAGATCTGGTGCTGTCCCTTGAAGCCAAGCAACATGCATAGATAGTAGACCTCCACCACGCCGGCGTCCGTTTCCATGTTCTTCAATAACTCATCGAGTTTTTCAAAAAACTTCACGCCCGCAAGATGTTCCCTGAAGTGTTCCAGTTGAAGGGGATCTTTTTCCCATTCCTCACGCAAGGGAAAGTTAGCGGTGAGGACCGTCTCGTCGACAAACGCAGTCAGCGCAAATTTGACAGCGTTTATCTGTGACTCACTGTAGCGGAGAGTAGCCCCACGTTGTTCCATTTCACTCAGCAGGCTCTGGACCATCTGTCGTAGTTCGTTCGAAGGTGCGAGCAGACCGGCCCGCAGCTTCATCACGAGTTCAAGGATAGGACCGGCGAGGGTCACCAGATCGGTGCCGCCTCGATAGCGGCGGCGACCGGCGGCCGGCTGATGTTCAATAACAGCGCTCTGCATGATTCTGATTTGAGCGTCAATAAAAGACGGAACTGAGACTTACGGTTTAACCGCGTACATCTCAACGCTCTCGTCCTTGAACTCTTCCGGAACATAGACCGCCAGCGCTTTCGAGCCGGCAATCCTCTCCCAGAACATCCCGCTGGTATCAAGTTCGAAGTAGTGAAACTTAGGACGCGTCGGAATCGGCGCCGGCGGTGGTGATGCGTAAGTTAAGGTGACTCCCGGCAAAGCGGAACCGATTACCACGTCGATGGTATCGCGCGAGGCCACTTTGATTACCCGCGTTACGCGTTCGATCACCTGTACGTCGGGAACGTCGGCGCGTACACCTAGATAAAAGCCGGCATCTTTCAGTAGTCGATCATCTACAACCCGGCCGGCATATATCGACTCTCGAATCTTCTCGAGCGGTATTGGCACGCACCTGGTTGGGATGACGGTCTCGAGCAAGTCGCGGAGTTCCAGATACAGGCGACTGAAGGTTTGATAAAGATCCAGATGATTGTAGCGAACGATATCCTTTGGATGACGATCAGGCGTGAAGGTCATCAACTTTCCTGCCAACTCCGCCATCTGCGTGTACAAACGCTCTGGATGTACTACGTCTGTATGGAATAAATGAGTGAAAACGGGCAGCGACGAATTGACAGTGTGCAGTAACCAGAAGACAGCGACTTCAGAAGTAGTGAAATCAGCCAGTGAAGTTGTACGCTGCCGCCGTTGCTCGCCCAGCGAACTGCTCTTAGCCAGCAGGATCTCCACGAGTTGACGCAGCATGTTCTCAAGCCAGGGAGAGGCCCGGACACTGAGGGCTGGAGGAATGTAGTCCTCGGCGAGCTTCAGCTCTCCAGTGCTTGTTCGGGCGAGTTCTGCAATTTTGATCGAGGTATAGCCCTCTTGCAACTCACTGCCAAGAAGTAAACGCAGATTGCTCCGGGCAAAAGCAAGTGGTTGCTCATTTTGTCCACTGGTTTCATCAAGTACAGTGCCGGCCTTCTGTGAGTAGCGCACCATTTGATCTGAAGCCACTCCGTCCTGCTGAAAATTGGCGGCCCCGGCACGTTTGGCTGGAATAGCAAGAAATACACTCAGCCGTTCTTCGGTCTGATCAAAATGTCCTTCCAGTGACCTGACAGCCGGAGCGGGATCTATTTCCGGAATATTGATCAACAAACCATCAGGCATGACAGCCCGGCAACGCACTACATCGAATTTGCCGTTAGCAATCGCTTCGTTATTCGTTTGCATGTCGAGCACGCCACATTGATAAGGCGCCGACGACGCAAACCGTGAATTGAGTAACTCTTCGTAGTAGTTGTCCCACTGCTGAAAGTGATGAGGCGTCAGCAGCATTCCCTCGTTCCAAACGATTTTTCGATAGCGACTCATCGTATCTGTTCAACCATTCGTCGAGCGGTGCTTAAATTACCTGCGGCCGGAGACTTTTAGAATCAATCGACCGCCTCTTTCATACTAGTTCATGACTGAAAAGGACTTGCCAGCAAGGCTGTTACCGGGGCGGCGGTTTAAGGCCGGCACTGGACGTGACCGAGTTCTCACGTGGAAAGCGCTTGATTTTGTTCTCTGATATGAATTTTGTCAACGCACTCTTTACTTCG
>DATNJO010000668.1:0-6589 GCA_035603895.1 Pyrinomonadaceae bacterium | reverse complement strand
AATCCATCAACCCGCCAGCCGGGATCGGTATTTATGAAACGGTGCAAGCCACGTAGAAACAATCCCGCCGCCGCGAGCAACACCATCGCAAACGCCACTTCGCCGACGATAAGCGTGTGCCGCAGCCGATGTTGAGATTTTCCAGCCGTAGATCCACGTGAGTTTTCTCGCAACGCCAGGTTTATGTCCGCGCGTGATGCAAACCACGCCGGAACTGTTCCGAAGAGCACGCCTGTCAGCACCGAAACCAGCAGAGCGAAGCCGAACACTTTGTAATCGAGTTGCACACTCGCCCCGGGCAAACCGTCGAAGAGTCGATTGCTAATAAATCGAACGCCGGCAATAGCCACCACCAGACTGATCGCTCCACCGATCAGCGCAACGACGATGCTCTCGGTAAGCGAGTGTCGCAGCAGTCGGATGCGAGCCGCACCGAGTGCCGCACGCACCGCAAGCTCGCGCGAACGCGCTGCAGTGCGAACAAGCTGAAGGTTGGCGAGATTTGCACACGCGATCAGCAACACAAAACCCGCGAGACCGAAAGTGAACCACATCACTGTTCGGCCGATATCGTCAGACATCGACCGCTGGAGCGGCTCCAGCCGGACACTCTCGCCTTCATTCGACGAGTTTTGCTTGTGGATATTCGAGGCGAGCGTAATCATGCTTTGCTCGGCTTGCCCGATCGTCACGCCGGGTTTAAGGCGGCCAAACGAAGAAAGGTAGTTGGTCCCGCGGTTTGCCCGTTGTTCCTTCGTAAACGCGAGTGGCTGCCAGATATCGATTGGCCCCCACAGGATCGGATGATCGAATCCTGGAGGCATCACGCCTATTACCTCGACTGTCTTTCCGTCGAGTTGGATCGTGCGCCCGATGACGTTTGGATCGCTACCGAAACGGCGCGTCCAAAAACGATCGGTCAGGATCACGACGTTGTCAGCGCCAGCCTCAAACTCTTCGGGTTTGAACGTGCGGCCTTGCGCCGGCGCCACTCCCAACAGCGGAAAGAAATCGGCAGTTGCCGCAAGGCCAAGCAAACGTTCAGCCGTTTGTCCCTGTTCGGCCAGATTGCGGCTGGTAAAGGTGTAGGCCGCCATCTTCTCGAAAACTGTGTTCTGGTCGTGCTGGTCGAAAAAGTTGGCATTGGAAAACGGCCAGCTTTGGGAATGCGGCGAGGTGCGGAAAACTCTGACTATCCGATCCGAGTCCGGGTAAGGCAAAGAGCGAAAGAGAAAGGTATTTAGCACACTGAACATCGCGGTGTTAACACCAATGCCCAGTGCCAGCGTGAGCACCGCAACCACTGTAAACCCCTTGTGTTTCAGCAATTGGCGCAGGCTATAACGCACATCCTGAGATACGCTGGTCATAACTTTCCTCCATTCGCACGCGAATCAACGAGCGTCGGGTTGGTTTCAACTAGCTTTCGGAAGTAGTGCTCAATAATTAGAACACCTTGAAGGCGGTTCTTGTGACAGCTTAGTTCAGACTCTCTTGAGCGGCCTCTCTGACGTCTTTGCTCTCGTCTTTGAGCAACTTCTGAAGGGTGGCGAGGGCTTCCTTAGTCTCAACGTTTTCCAACCCCTTCGCCACTCTCAGCCTAACAAAATAGTAACTATCGTTCTGCATCTTCATCAGCAGCGTAATGGCGGATCTGTGAGGGCAGTCGCTGAGAGCTTTGGCTACGAGCAACCGTATATCGTCACTTGTACTTTTCATCGCGGCTCGTAGTGCTGCTATTGCCTGGTCGTCGTCGTACCTGGCGAGGGCCGTGATCGACCTGGAGCTGATCATAAATTCCTTGTCGCGGCCAACGCTAAATCCGGAATTTCCAAACCGGCCGAGTGCTTCCGCAAAATAGCTAATCACTCTCTTATCTTCCATCGAAGCAAGAGCCATTGCTGAGTCAAGAGCCCTGGAATCGCTGGCATCAAGCATGATGCTCCCAAAAGCGTTGATGACGCCGCCCATTTTGTTTTCATCGGCGGGCACAACGGTTAACTGGGTCTCCACCTCAGCAAACATTGAATACTTCGGCTCGCGCGAATCGGACCCATCGTAAATGGAAAAGTCCATGTCCCGCCTTACCTTGACTCGATACGAACCGGGCCGCTCAATCGTGACCCAATGCGGAAGCAGGAATCTGACTTTATATGTCTCTCCGGGCTCAATCGGGTCACATCCGAAAGAACCGGCAAGACCGGTGGCCCTGATTTTAGGAAGTTCTACTCCGTCATCACGGCTTACTCGAACGTCAAAGCTTTCCGGCCTGCCGAGCTTGTTTGGATAGTCGCCACGGATGTCGAGACACAACTTCTCGCCGGAGAGGTTCGTTACTTCGAACGCTACGAACAGCGGCTCCCCAATCATTAACGTCTTTTTGTCTGGGTTGAGGCGGACTTCAATGGGAACGTCTTTGTCCGTTGCTGCGACCTGTGCCGCCACACTGGAAGATAACAAGAAACCAACCACGCCATATCCCAAAACCCGCGCAAGGCTTCCAATTCTGCTCATGGTTCGATGACCTCAAAAAAAGTTGACTTAAAACGCCAGACCGGCGGTGTTATCTCATCGGACGCAGAAAAAACTGGTAACGAACAGTTAAGAAAAGTGGAACTTAAGCGTTAACCAGATGGAATACTTCTAGCCACAGCAACAGGCTGCACGAAACTGAATAACGGACTGGGGGCATTATGTTGAAGGTACACGCCAAAAGATTGAATGCAGTCGAGGTTCTTTCCCTCGAAGGACAGATCGTAAATGGTCAAACAGAGGTCCTCCGCAACGTCGGCCCGTTGGCCGACGAAACGAGTGAACTCATTCTCGACCTGTCGAACGTGACGACTGTCGACGCCCACGGGCTGGGCGTGTTGTTACAACTACGCGAGCAGACACTCGCAAAAGGCATACACCTCGAGCTGAGAAATATGAATCAGCCGCTTTACCGCATCTTCGAGATCACGCGGCTCAACACCGTATTTGACATCGATTCCGCGATGTTTGTTCCCGAGTTTGTTTATTCGCAGCGAATGCGTGTCGCTGCCTGACGAATCCCCCGCAGAAATCCCACCCGAAAAAATGGCGCGCGATCCCAGAGGGCTCCGGGACGCGCGCCATTCCACATTGATGAAACTCAGAACTTGGGTCGGTACGCCGAAGGCGTTGGCGATTCACGACGAGCTCGCCAACGCTTTCAGCGTTGGTCCTTGTTTCTGGTTTCGTTTCCCAGGGTTGTTCCAACCCTCGGCTGCAACTAGCCAACGCCTTCGGCGTATTCAACCTGAACTCGCAGGTGTACCTGTACCGGTACTGCGATTACTGCTTCTTGCTTTGGGTGTCTTTCAGCTTCGCGTGCGCGCGTTCGTAATTGGCCTTGAACAGCGCTGCATTCGGATCGTTGTTTTGTTCGCCGAGAGTCCGCGCTTTGTCGTAAAGCGGTTCGGCGAGATCGATGCGTCCACCTTGTTCGTACGCTTCAGCGAGACTGTCGTAAACGTTTGCCGACCCGGGATAACGTTCGACATTCGTCTTGAATACGGCAATCGCTTCTTCCGGTTTGTTCTCGAAGAGAAGCTGATAACCCATTTGATTGATCAGCCCCTCCGGCACCGGAATCGAATAGCCGAATTTGTCGCTCAGCTTTTTGTAATGCGCGTCGGCGCCCTTCAAGCCACTTTGCAGATCTTGTGGAGCCTGCCAGCCTTCGTAGACCTTGCGCAATCCGATGTAATGACTGCGAAGCACCACTGACCCGTGATCTTCATCACCCAGGCGTTCAGCTTGCCAAACAAAACCCTTGATGTTCGACTTCGCCAGCGCGTCTTTAAACTTGTCGAAGCTCTCTCCAATCGCACCCGGTTCATCACCGATCGACGCAAACAAAGTGACTTTCAATTCCTTCTGATTCTTCAGGAAAGCTTCGGCGCGTTTCAACGCTTCCGCATCGGCCCACTGTAGCGAAGGACTAACCGCAACGTAAGAATTGAAAAGACCCGGTTTCGTAATCATCGCGTGGATTGCAAACAGTCCACCGAAAGAGTGACCAGCGAAAATGCGATAAGGTTGGACTCGATACGTCTTCTCGATTTCCGGAATGAGTTCAGTCTCAAAGAACTTGAGAAAGTTGTCGGCGCCGCCGGCGGTGGGAAAGCGCACTTCGCCCGTGGCGGTTTTGTCAGTGGACTTAGCCGGCGTCAGGTCGCGAGTACGGTCCGTGTTCGTTACGCCGACGACAATCAAATCCGAGATACGGCCATTGCGAACGAGAAACTCAATGGTACTCGCGGTATGGCCTATATGCGCGTCGCCATCGGTCATGTAAAGCACCGGGTACTTCTGGTTGTTCTGTTCGTAGCCCACGGGAGTACGCACCAACACAACTCTCTCTTCGCCCATGACTGTCGACTTGAGCGAAAACCTTTTCACTGTGCCGGTGGCAGGTTGCGCGATTGCCGCAGAGGAGATCAGTAAGAGAACCGCAATTACAGAAGCAAAACGGATCAGGTTTATGGGTTTTGACATAGCTCAACTCCAAAGGTAGATGGGTTAGTACTGATACGGCAACGCAGTTTAGGGAGACGCAGATATTACTCGATACCGATACGAACGACCAATAGATTTGCAAAGTTCCTGTGTGTAATCTGATCGAGGTGGTGAGAAACAAATGCTCGAAGGACGCACTCGAAAACTCGGAGAAGTACGAGCACCGTCTCATTAACGACGGCGTTGGTCATAACCTGCCACAGGAAGCGCCACAAGCATTTGCACAAGCCGTGTTGGACGTGGATCAGTTTTGAGCGTCAGCGGCCGGTATCGGCGAGTTTGTTGTAGGTCGAGTAGACGGCGAAGAGACGATCCCGGGCGGCGGAGTCGCTGCGCGCAAGGAGAGTTATCAACTCGTCGCGTTCGGCGAGTAGAGCACGAAATCCCTCACGCTGCCCGGAAGTCAAAAGTGATCCGGAGTCAGAATCAATCTGGCGACGTAAGTCTGTGTAAAAGTCGCTGGTGAGTTGGCGCGCTGGTTCGTATTGCCCGCGCTGCACGTCGATCAGTGCCGCAGCCAGGGTGTTTTGTAACTGGGCCAAACGCACTCCACGCTGTGCTGCGTCGCGCTGTTCGATGGCTCGTGTGGCTGTGAGCCACATGGGAGCAAATCCCAGGAGAAAAAATCCAAAGGCTAAAGTTGAGAAGAGGGCGACACGTCTCCAGGGGATGGTAAGCGCAGAAAACCCCGAACCTAAAACATTGCCCTTACCAGAGACGTGCTGCCCTACCGCTCTCATGACCCCTTACTCTCGGTCCAGCTCAAAGGAGCATGCTGGTCCATATCCTAGTCGCAAATCAGAGCGGGCGAATCAGTGTAAACACCTATGCCATAAGTGGTGCCACTGATGCTCCAGAAACCTCTGTTTCTTACCATATTAAGCGGCCTATTGGGTTACGGCGCCCACGCCTGAGGCAGTGCTCGGCGTTGGACAAACCAGTCGTCACCATAACCAAGCAGAAAATGTGAGTCTGAATCGACTGTGCTTGCTTGCCACAAAGAAGCACAAGGGACTTTTGCTAAGACAGGTTGTGCCTTTTGTGCTTCTTTGTGGCCAGGTATACTTTTTATTCTAACGTTGCAGTTCAGGAGTTGAAGCTTGGGAATTCGCGGCAAATTGTTACTGCTGGCTGCTGGTATCGCCGTGCCGCTGGTTCTGGTTGGCGCACTCGACCTCAGAAACATGTGGCGGTTGAGTCGCTCGCAAATGGACGACTCCGTCAAGCAGCAGGTCGATCTCGCCTCAGTAGCTCTCGAACGTTGGCTCGACAATCAAAAGAAGGCACTCGACGCTATCTCAGCACTCGCCGGCGACAAAGACACCAGCACCCCAAGCATTCGCGAAAATCTCGAAAGCGTCTTGCGAACGAGACCTTTCTGGCTCGACTTACGGATCACCAATGCCGCCGGCACGACGCTGATGTCGCAGCCAAGCCGCCGGGAGATTCTTCCAAACGCGCTCACCGATTATCTGGTTTCGGAAATGCGCGAGCGAAACTCGTGGACCGTCGTTACGGACCGTACACTCGATGAAGCGCGCCCGATCGTTATTGTCGCCGTTCCGACGCAAAAGGGCGGCGCCGTCATCGCGCGCATTGACGGCGCAGCGATCAACCAACTCTTCGACAGCATCGAGCTCTCACCGCAAGTGGTGATTTCCGTGGTCGACTCCGATGGACGTGTGCTTTATCGGCGTCGCGGATCGGAAGCGCCTTCGGGAGGTGATGAAAGCTGGGCGCCGCTGTCTTCCGTACTCACCAATCAGCGAACGAACGTGGTCGAACTGACCAGTCCGATCGACGGGGTAAAACGTGTGTACGGCATGGCCCATGTTAGAGAAACCGGCCTGGTCGCGATGATCGGTATTCCCAGTGCGACCTTGTACGAGCCGGCGCGGCAACGTTTGATTCGTTACGCACTGATCGGGCTGATCGCGTTGTTGCTCGCGCTCGCGGCAGCGTTGGTGATCGAACGAAGCATCGTGTTACCCGTTCGCCGGTTACGTGCGGCGGCACAGCGGCTCGGTGGAGGTGATCTAACCGCACG
>DATNJO010000667.1:0-4885 GCA_035603895.1 Pyrinomonadaceae bacterium | reverse complement strand
GCTTGAAGCGCAACTTGAAATTCTCCGCGACGCGGAGTTGCTTCTCCTTGTTCAGGTATTCGATTCGGAGCGCGATCTGTTTTTCGCGCGGCACATCGGGATTCGGTTTCGCTTCAGCATTGAAACAATGCGTGATGCGCGGCGAGTCGAGCAGAAACGCAACATCGTAAACACCACTCTTCGGCAACTTCGTCGTGGTCGTATAAACACCCGCAGTAACTTCGCGCAGCGAACGATCGACCACCATCACCGCGCGCGGCTCGCGGCGGTAGTTCTGAAAACTACCCATCGGAGCAGCCATGCCTTCCTGGTAGTAATAGATGACACCATCAGCGGGATTCGCGAGGAGAATCGAGTTTCCTTCAGGAGCAGGCACCATGATATCGGCGATGCTCTCCTCGACCGGTGCTTCCGCGGGTGCGATCTGGCCACCGGGAAATTTTGCGACGTCAGGTTGGCCCGTCAACGTGCTGAGACGGATCATGCTGACTTCAGTCGACCCGCTTGAGCGCAGATAAGCAAACACGTCAGTAAACGTGACTTGGTCCGGACCTTTCTCCACTTCAATCGTGTGGGCCAAACGATTTGTCGACGCGTCGAAGACGTAAACGACGTTCTCCTTCGGATTCGGCACAAAGCCCCAACGGCCGCCCGGTGCGAAGCGCACGTTTCTGATTCCGGGCTTCGTTTGAATGCGCGTGACGATCTCGCGGCTTCGTGTATCGACGACCGTGATGCTTCCGTCGCTCTCATTCACGAGATAAAGCGCGTTAGCGAGCGTCGAGAAAGCAACAGACGTGGCCGGAGTTCCTATCTTGAGATCTTTGATCTTCGCGAGTTTCGTGACGTCGATTACAGAAAGCGTGCCGTCATGTTCGTTGGTGACGAACGCAAACCGATTGTCTTTGCTGAACTCGAACTCGTGATGTCCTTTGCCGGTCTTGATTTGGCCCACGACCTTCAACGTGGCGGTGTCGATGACGGTCACGCCACTCGGCTCACCGGATGCAGCTTCATCGTTACCGACCCACAAGTATCTTTCGTCAGGTTGCAAGCGGACGCGTGTTGGCTTCAGGCCGGTATCAATACTGGCGACGACTTTCCACGTACTGGTGTCGACGACTGCAATCTGGTTTGCGCCCGGCATGCTGACAAAAAGTTTCTCGTCGCTAAGCTTCTGCACCCAGTCTTCTCCCGGGCTCTTCAGCATGACGAGCGTCAACAACTTGCTTGCGCCAAAACCGAGCAGCGGGTCAATTACTGAGATATTCGATTCTTCGTTAAGCGCGAGCACGTAATAGGCATTCAGGTCCACATCAGGACGCGAGCGAAGATTGCCCTGAAGAAACGATTGGACCTTTTCGCGGCACTGCTTATCGTCGGTTTCGCCCTCGGCTCGTTGTGTCAACCAGACGGATGGTTTCACCCCGGAGAGCGGAGTCTTGCTCGCCTTGTCGTTGATCTTGAAGCGTACCGTCGCTTCTTTCGCTTCCATCAACTCCGAAGACTTGCCGGGTTCGACGATCGGTTCGATCGTGAACTCGACTTCGACACCTCCGCGTTCGATTTTCTGTGGTCCGGTTTTTTGTTGGGCCAACGCTGTGTTCAGGCTCGCCGCGGCGGCAACGAAGAAAATCAACACGCGGGTCAGCGCCTTTAAGTCGCGCATCGTGCTGCAAAACGATCGCACAGCGACGACCGCGTCGTTGGCGAACTCGACAATCGCCAAACGCAGTTCCGGCGATTCGTGAAAACTAAAGAGTGTGCGCCCGTTGTTTTGTTTGATGTTCTCAATTTGAAAACCACGGCAGCGCAGAAAGCTGGTTAGGGTTAAGTCAGTGGTTTGGTATGTCTGTTTGGGGCTTGGTGAAGTCGATTCGATTGCATTTTTCATCGTCGTCTGCTCCTACGCAGATCTTGAGTTATTCATATTGAAGGGCCGTCGGGTGTTGCTGGTTGGAAATGTTTTGCGGCCGGCCTCTTGCTAAGTTAGGCGAGGCACGAGGCCGGCCGCGATAGTAGTGTTGGAAAAGTTAAAGTGCGCAGGGTGCGCCAGTGCTTTGGACCTGCAAATCGTTAAGAGCTTTGATAATTGCGTCCGCGTCGTTCAGAAGTTCCTGCCCGGTAGTGCCGAGGGCCGGATCCTGATTGATTCTGCCGGCAGCGATGAGTGCGTTGACCTTGCTTTTGAAGTCATTCACTTTCACAACGGCGTCGCAGAACTTGGCTTGATCGACTTTCAGAGATGATTCATTGAGTTTGCCGAGTAAGCCAGCACGATCTTTGTCGGCAGACTTGCCGGTGATAACCACGGTTTCGGTCTTTGTTCTTAAAGCGGCGATCATCGCTTGAACTTCGGTGACGGTCGTGGCGTGGACCAACGGCGCGGCGACGAACATAGCGAGCGCGAAAAAGATGGCGGCGAACGAGGTTTTCTTCATCTTGGTTTTCATTGTTTCCTTCTGTTGATTAGTTCGGGTACTCCCCTAATTAGCAACGACCGTGCCTTTGCCATACGACTGAATTTGTCCGGTTCCCTGCTAAGCGTGTGTTCCGTGGTGGAACACTAGTCAACACGGATGACACAGAATGAAATCTGTGCCATCCGTGGTAACTTTCTCTACGGAGTCACGCGGAAGATGCCCCACAGCCCGTTGTCGAACTGGAAGGACGACTGCGTGCGAAACAGGTAATCACCCGTCACGCCACGTGCACCGCCAGCACCATTCTGCGGAACAGCGTCCATGTGATTTGACGCGCCGTGACCCTGTTGAGCACCTTTCCACTCAGAGAGCGGATTGTTGCCAATCTGGGTCGAGTTGTTGATGTATGGCTCCTGTTGCCAGATGTGGCCGTGAACCTGAAACACATTGTTGCGCGCGTGACCATTTGAATTGAGCACGCGGAAGCGAACAGGTGTTCCGGCCTTGGCCGTGAACACAGGAGTCACAGGATCGCCGCCAACCTGTGCGTTGGACAGCGAGTTGGTGAAATCAAATGCGCGAGTTTGCTCGAGCGGCAGATCGGGCTCGTAGCCCAATCGTTTCCACATCGGCTCGGTGCGATAGTTGAGGGCCTTCTGACCGGAGTCTTCGGCATCCTCTTCTCCCGCCACGTTTGGTACCGCGGCCGCATCACCTTGCAGATTTCCGCGACGCAGGTTGATGTCAGTCTGGAATTGAAGCACGAACTCACGGAACGAAGTGCCGTCGGTCTTGCTGACGGTCGCTTGCGCGCGAGAGTTCGTGTCTTCAATCCAGGTCGCCCCCTGCGGCTCGATAATGAGTGAACCAATAGCCCCCTTGTTCGAATGCTTGATCGGATCTGACGAGATCAGGTTCGTCGCGCCAAACTCGATCGGTGTGGCCACGAGCGTCGAGCCATTCGCGCGCACGTCGCCGGCGTACCACTTGTATTTCACGACCTGTCCGGGGGCGGCCGTTTGTTTCGTCGGCAGTCCCGTGAGCGGGTCGATGGTGTTTGCGACGTTGAGACCGACATTAGCGCCGTCGCTCGATAGCACGTCGTAGGCAACTAGCTGCGGGTGCAGGCCAACCTGGTTGGAAGGCTTCACCTGATTCGCGTTGAACCCTTCGACGATCATCGGCAGCGTGTTCCAGCCGGCGAGATCGAGAAGGTTTGCAGGCAGTTTGTTTTCTAATGTGAGCTCGACGCAGTCGCCAGCATTGGCTCTCAACACGAGCGGCTCAACCGGAACACCAGACTTAAGTTTGCCGGTGTTTTTGTCGATGTCGTTGCTCCGGATGTAGAGAATCGCGGTCGGGTCGTGCAGGATGCCGCCCTGGTTAGTGCGATTGTTGTAGACAAGCGTACCGCCAGGTAAAACATCGCTCGCCGCAACCGCAGTCACGCCGATCTTGCGGCTCGGCGCAGTCTTCGGACACATGCCGCTGAAATCACTATTGTTGGTGACATTCACTTTGCCGTCCGAGTTGTTAGGCAAAGGAGCGAGATCGGGCTGGAGACCAACGCCGCCATTGTAAGCGCGCAAGAGTCCCCACGTTCCGTTCCACTGGTTATCCACGGAACTTCCCGGCTTATACAGGTAATCAGCGAACGGCGTGTCGCCCTTAACCGCTGAAACACCCGGCAGCTCGAACTCGAAGTGCTCAGAGATGCCCATCATCTGCGAATTGCGGTAACCCGAATTCGGATCGGTGCGCTCGTAGAACCACTTCTGACCGTGGATACTGAAGTTATGACCTTCCTCGTGAGCGCCGACGAGAATGCGAACTTGCACTCTGTCAGCCTCATAAGCACGTAGCAGCGGCGTGAACGGATCACCACCTTGTAGACCGCCGGTTAACGGCGGATAGAAATTAGGTTGCGAGTTGAGTGCGGCGTTGGCGCGCGTGATATCCGAACGATAGATGTTCGAGAGATCGCCGGCGTCACCCGCGGCTTGTTGATTGGTTGAAGGATTCTGCGCACGAAGTGCAACAGGCTCGTTGCGATAGTTAACCACCATCGTGCCAGGGTCGGCAGCGGAAACAGCTTCCGGACACGGAAGCGGAACGCCACCCGGACACTCATCTGCTTTCTTGATGTTGATCGGCAGAGCAGCCTCGTCTCTCACCGGCGGATTGATAGAGTTTGCCGGATCGGGAACCGCGTGACCTGCGCCGTTGACGCCGCCACCCGCCTTGTATGCGAGCGTGTAATCGGCGAACTCGAGCAGAAACTCGCGATAGCTATCGACAGTGTTCTGCGTTTGAATCACGGCCTGCCAGGTTGTTGGACCACCATCAAAGCGTCCGCCGAGTGCCTGGCCGGTTTCGTTGTGTTTCCAAATGGAATTCTCGGGCTCAGTCACGAGACCGGCATAAAGACCAGCCTGCTGGTGTGTTGAAGGCCCGAAGTGATC
>DATNJO010000666.1:0-2088 GCA_035603895.1 Pyrinomonadaceae bacterium | reverse complement strand
CGAGTCGCTGTTCGTTGAGCGACTCGTCGAGCGCCTGCGCGTAGTTACTAACGACCCAATCCTTAACGATCTGATTTGGCGCTCGCAAATGAATGACGTGTTGCGAACTATCGAGCCGCTCAAACTGGATTGGTCGAAACCATGTTTCTAATGCTTGTTGATTGAGCCTGCCCTCGAGGGAATGAAGAATACGACCCCAAACATTAGTCTCAACAGAAGTGTTCATCTGAAAAAAAGTGAAGGGAAGGTCTCAATTGACTAAGCCCCGTAATAGAACCGTACGCCGCCGGCGGCAAGCCTATCTGCAGAACTCTAACGTCTACCTCTCCCAACTCCCTTGTCCGCCGGACCCAATAATCACAGCCGAAGACTTTTCCACAAGGTTTTCCACAGGGAGTGGAAAAAGTCCTACGGCTTAAAGTAACGCTTTAAAGTCTTGTAGTATCAACTGTTTACAGGGCGGTCAGTCTTAATGCGAGCGGAGACTAACACAGAACTTTCGACTCGATCAAGCGACGGAAAGTTATATCTCCAAGCGCCGTTTAACGCCGAGCCAAACACTTGTGCCGGGTACGGTTCTCGTACAGACCTGTCTTTGGGCCAAGCCAAATACCCTCGCGTTTTCTTGACATAAATTCTGGCGAAGATTAGTCTTAGCGTTTTCGTTTTAGAGGAGATTCATCACTATGTCGAAGCGCACTTTTCAACCTAACAATAGACGCCGGGCGAAGACTCACGGTTTTCGCGCCCGAATGGCGAGCAAGAATGGACGCCTGGTGCTCAAGCGGCGCCGGGCCAAAGGACGAAAGCGACTTACTCCCGCGCATTACTAGGAACTGCACCTGCGTCGTTAGGCATGCGGAACCACTTGCGAGATTCGGGAGAATTCCAGCACGTCTACAGGAACGGTAAACGGTTCGACGGCGTATTTATCACCGTATTTGTGCTGGAGAACGACGCATTAAATCATCGCCTGGGAGTGACCGCGTCAAAGAAGGCGCTCGGAAAAGCCGTACAGCGAAATCGAGCCAAGCGTTTGCTCCGTGAAACTTTTCGATCGAATGAACCGTCGTTAAGTGCGCTGACTAAAAATTACGATTGGGTTTTGAACGCTAAACCCGCAGTGTTGAGTCAAAAACTAAATGCGCCGCGTGAGGAGTTAGAGGGAATAATTGAGAAGGTTGGCAGACTGGAACATAAAGATCCTGTCAGGTAAGCGATGGTTGTGTGAAGACGGTTCTGATCTCAATTCTCAGATTTTATAAGTTGGCAATTTCTCCAATACTACCTCCTTCGTGCCGATTCATTCCCACTTGTTCGGAATATGCAGTTGACGCGATTTCGCGCTATGGCGCGGCGCGGGGATCTCTGTTGGCTGCCCGGCGACTGCTTCGTTGCCATCCATTTAATCCCGGAGGCTACGATCCGGTTAAATAGCCGGTCTAGGTAAGACGTCCACCAATGCAACAACGACGACTTCTACTCGCTTTAATGATCTCCGCGGCAATTCTTGTGCTGTGGACTTTTTTTTATCCTGCTCCGACACCGCCTAAAGATCAGCAGGCAGGTGCGACGCCAAGTCCCTCGCCGGCAGCAACTGCAAACACGACGCAATCTCCGGTTCCTGGCGCTCCGAGCTCCGCGCCCGTAACAGCAATAAGCGAAGCACCGCAACGCACCATCACAGTCAAGACTGATCTTTACGACGCGAAGTTTGATACTCGCGGCGCCGAACCGATCAGTTGGGTCATCAAAAAGAATAAGCACAGCAATACTGATATCTATTCGGTTGCGGGTCACAAGAAGGACAAAAAACCACTCGAACTGATCTCGCCGGAAGGACTGAAGCGACAGCCGCGGCTGGTGCCGTTGCAGGTGCAAACGGGTGATGCAGCGCTCGACACGTTGCTGTCTTCATCGACGTATCGCGTCGAAGGCGCGGATGTTTCGAATAGTGATGTTGAATTGACTCTCGCGCCGGGTGAGACGAAGCAGCTCACGTTCGTGCTTGAAGATTCAAACGGGTTACAGGTTAGAAAGACGATCAGCTTTAATGCGGATCAGTATCAGGCCAATCTCGCCGTACAG
>DATNJO010000665.1:0-4325 GCA_035603895.1 Pyrinomonadaceae bacterium | reverse complement strand
CGCCGTAGCGGCGGTAGACCTAATCGAGCAGTTAGTGGGAACAGGGATTTAACGGATGTTCAGAAGGATACAACACGTCCATTTTGTCGGCATTGGTGGCATCGGCATGTCCGGTATCGCCGAGGTGCTGATCAATCTCGGTTTCCGCGTCTCCGGTTCGGACCTCAAACGTTCGGGCGTTACCGATCGCTTGCAGCAAATGGGCGTCGAGATTTTTGAAGGCCACAGCACCGACAACGTCGGACAACCGCACGTTGTGGTTCGTTCTACTGCCGTGCGCGACGACAATCCCGAGATCGTGCAGGCGAATCAACAGTCGATTCCGGTTATTCCGCGTGCGGAGATGTTGGCTGAGTTGATGCGTCTGAAACCGCACACCGTCGCGGTCGCGGGCTCGCACGGCAAGACGACAACAACGTCGATGGTTGCAACTGTGTTGGACCACGCGGGGCTCGATCCGACGATGGTCGTCGGCGGTGTTGTCGGTGCGTTTGGTTCAAACGCGCATCTCGGCGCGAGCGATCTCATGGTCGTCGAAGCCGACGAGAGCGATCGATCGTTTCTGATGTTGACGCCGACGATCGCGGTGGTGACGAACATCGATCGCGAGCACATGGATTACTACCACGACATGGACGACGTGCGTGCGTGCTTCGCGAGTTTTGTGAACAAGGTGCCGTTTTACGGTTCGTCGGTTTTGTGTCTCGACGATCCGAACGTGCAGGCGATCATTCCGTTGCTCGAACGCAGGCGCATGACTTACGGCTTGAGCGCGCAGGCTGATGTTTCCGCGCACGGCATCCGGCACGATAGCAATTTTGGTTCGAGTTTTAGTGTGTGGCGCGGCACGGATGTGATTGGCGAGATGGTCCTGCGCGTGCCTGGCGTACACAACGTCTATAACGCGCTTGCGGCGATCACCGTTGGATTTGAATTAGAAGTGCCGTTCGAGAAGATCGCTGAAGGACTTTACAGCTTCACCGGCGCCGGACGGCGGTTCCAGGCGAAGGGCGAGGCGAACGGCATTCTGGTCGTCGATGACTACGGCCATCATCCGACGGAAATTCGCGCCACGCTTGCGGCAGCGAAACTGGGATCAGGTGGTCGAAGGATCGTGGTGCTGTTTCAGCCGCATCGTTACACGCGCACACACGATCTGATGCAGGAGTTTGCGCGGTCATTCAACAACGCTGACGTGCTGTTTATTACAGACATTTATGCAGCGAGTGAAGATCCGATTGAAGGTGTCACGGCGGAAGCGTTGACGGCCGCGATCAAGCGTTTCGGACACAAGGACGCTAATTACATTGGTCCGCTCGACAACGCGGCGCCGGCGTTGGTTGAACGTGTGCAGCCGGGCGACCTCGTTTTGACGCTCGGTGCGGGAACGGTTAATCGCGTGAGCGAACAGTTGCTGTCGTTGTTGGTTGAGAAAAAATAACCACAGAGACACAGAGATAGACGGAAGTAGATGGAAGTGGCGGAAGAAGTAAACAAATTGGAGCAACGCGATCGGGCGCTCGAAGAGATTGCCGCGAAACTCGGCGTGCGCGCGGAACGCGGGAAGCGTTTTGCGGAGTTGACCAGTTTGCGTGTCGGCGGCGCGATCGATTGGGTTATCTCGCCGGACACTGAAGAACAAGCGGCCGCGATCGTTCACGAGTTGGACCAGGCTGGTATCGGGTGGCGTCCACTCGGCTCCGGCAGCAATGTGCTCGCGGACGACAACGATCATCATTACGTGGTTCTGAGCTTGAGCAACATGAAAGGTGCGGTGCGGATCGATGGCGAGCTTGTCTCCATGAGCGCGGGTTACTCGTTGCCGCGTCTCTGCATCGATGTTGCTCGCGCTGGTCTGTCAGGGATCGAAGGACTCGGCGGCATTCCCGGAACTGTCGGTGGCGCGCTGTGGATGAATGCCGGCGCGTACGGTCACGAGATCGGTACTGTGACGGAAACGGTGCGTGTCGCGCGTGAAGGAAACGTAGTTGAAGTTCCCGGCAGCAGCATTCAATGGAACTACCGCCACACGTCGTTTGCGGAAGGTGAGCTGTTACTGGGGGCGACGATCAAACTCAAGCCCGACGATCCGGAACGCATCAAGGCACGCATGGACGAAGCGAAAAGTCGCAGACTTGCGACGCAACCGCACGGCTCGCGTTCCGCCGGTTGCTTCTTCAAGAATCCGCCGGCAAGCACGATCGGCACGGGCAAGATGATCGACGAGTTGGGAATGAAAGGACAACGCCGCGGTAGTGCGATCGTGTCGCCGGTGCATGCCAACTTCATCGTCACAGAAGGCGAGAACGCGCGCGCGGAGGATGCGCTTGCGTTGGCTGAAGAAATCCGCGAGCGAGTAAGGCGCGAGCAGGGGATTGAACTCGAGTACGAAGTTGAACTCTGGAAGGCGAGTACTGAGCCACAGCCGGACACTGATGACACGGACCAGAGCAGGAAGCAGAACGAGGAAGCAGAGAAAAGCAGGGAGGAGGGAGCGTGAGAGAACAAGTAATTCCGCAAAAGGTTGGTAATCGCACGGGCATCGGCAAGTCGCGTTCGGGCGTGGGCCAACGTCCGGCCAAACGTGCTCCGGCGGAGTCGATTAGCGCGCGGCTGCGATCGCTTCTCGGCTATGTCCCCACTGCTTTGCGAATCGCGGTGATCGCGATCGTCTGTTTGCTCGTGGTGGTTGTTTATCGTGCGGCTGCGTCTGCCAGTTTCTTTCAGATCAAAAAGGTTGAGACGAAAGGCGCGTCGCGTGCTTCGGTTCAGGATATTCAGGCAGCGGTGCGGCGCGATGTCAGCGAGACTGGTGTTTGGCGCGCGGATCTTCAAGCGATCAGCGCGCATCTCGAGAGTCTGCCGTGGGTTCGCAAAGCAATCGTCACGCGCGTGCTGCCGGATGGAATTCGCGTTCGCATCACCGAACGCCAGCCGCAGGCGGTGGTGCGTACTTCGTCCGGACGTTTTATGTGGGTAGACGACGACGCGGTTTATCTCGGCGAGATGGCGCCAACGGACCAGATGCCGTCGTTTTTCCTGCGCGGCTGGAGTGAAGAACAAAACGGACAAGGCGAGAACCGCGCGCGCGTTGCGAAGTTTCTCGAATTACAAAAGGAGTGGGAAGCACAGGGCGTTTCCGAACGCGTGAGTGAAGTGAATGTGATGGACCTGCAGGACGTGCGCGTGCAACTCGCCGGCGACGATTCGCAGATCGAAGTGCGACTGGGTTCGCAGGAGCAAGGTGCGCGTTTGCAGAAAGCGTTGACCGTGCTCGACGCACAACGGCAAACAGCACGTGGTCCACTGATCAGTTACATCGACCTAAGCCAGGGGAAGAGAGCAATCGTTGGGTTGACTACTGGCGAACGCAAGACCGAGTGATCCACAGATAACACAGATGCTCAGAAGAATCTGTGTAATCTGTGGTTAAGGAGCAAAACCCCGATGGCCAAGCGCACGCAACACACAATCGGTCTCGACATTGGGACCAGCAAGGTGACGTGTATTGCAGGCGAGCCTGGTGAAGGCGGGTTGCTTGAAATCGTCGGCATTGGTGAAGCGGATGCTCGCGGTTTGCGCAAGGGAGTCATCGTGAACCCCGATGCTGCGGTTGACGCGATCAAGAAAGCGGTCGAAGAAGCAGAACGGATGAGTGGTTTGGAAGCAGAGGAAGTGACGATCAATCTGGCGGGTTCACACATACTCGGCTTCAACGGCCAGGCGATCGTCGCTGTTTCGGGTCGCGATCGCGAGATCGTCGCGGAAGACGTGCGTCGCGCGATCGATTCCGCTTGTGCGATTCAACTTCCCGCGGGCCGCGAGATCGTCGATCGACTGCCGCAGGAATTTATCGTCGACGATCAGGACGGCATCAACGATCCCGTCGGAATGATCGGCGCGCGTCTCGCAGTGAAGGTCCACATCGTTACGAGTCCGGTGACCGCCCGGCAGAACGCAATCAACGCCGTCAACCGAGCAGGTTTGGTCGTTGCCGACATGGTTCTTGAACAGTTAGCCGCCGCGGAAGCGTCGCTAACTGAAGATGACAAAGAGTTTGGCGCGGCGCTCGTGGACGTGGGCGCGGAAACAACGGGATTGATTATTTATCAGCGTGGCGCAGTGCAGCACACGGCAGTGTTCCCGCTCGGCGGCTCGCATTTCACCAACGATATCGCTTTTGGTTTGCGCACGCCGATTCCCGAAGCCGAGAAGATCAAACGCACCGTGGGTTGCGCGTGCAGCAGTTCGCTCAGCGAGATGGAACGCGGTGAACTGGTTGATGTGCCTTCAGTCGGTGGGCGTCCACCACGCCAACTCTCGCG
>DATNJO010000664.1:0-5172 GCA_035603895.1 Pyrinomonadaceae bacterium | reverse complement strand
AATTTTATTTTCTCGAGATGAACACGCGGCTACAGGTCGAGCATCCGGTTACGGAACTCGTCACCGGCTTCGATCTTGTGCGCGAACAATTGTCGGTGGCCGCAGGTGCGCCGTTGTCGTTCGCGCAGGACGATGTGCGCTGGACGGGCCATGCGATCGAGTGCCGCATTTACGCGGAGGATCCGGCGAACAACTTCTTCCCTTCACCGGGAACGATCACGCATTTGCAGGAGCCACTTGGACCGGGCGTGCGCGTTGACAGCGGCGTACGGCGTTTGTCGGAGGTGTCGATTCACTACGATCCGATGATCGCAAAGCTCGCGGTGTGGGGCCGCACGCGTGACGAAGCGATCGATCGGCTGCGGCGCGCGCTCGATGAATACGAGGTGGCGGGAATTACCACAACGTTGCCGTTCTTTCGCGAGATCGTGCGGGACCAGGAGTTTATCGACGCGCGGCTCGACACCGGCTTCATTTCGCGTTTCAACGAACGCCGCACTCCGCCACAGATTTCCACGGAAGAAACAGACCTGACAATCATCGCCGCGGCGCTTCATTACGCGAAACAGCAGCAGCAACCAACTCGTGTGCGCAACTCAGTGAGCAAATGGAAACTTTCAGCACGTGAAATTAAAAGCAATCATCGGTGAGAAAGAAGAAGACGTGGGATTGGAGCTCGACGGCGGACGAGTGTCGGCACGGATAGGTGCGCGTGCTTACGAACTTGAAGCACGCGAGATCGACACGGGCGTCTATCTCTTTTTTCTCGGTAACAAAGTGCGAGAGGTCCGGGTTGACGACACGATAAAAATAATCGATCCGAGGCGGCTGCGGAGCGGGCAAAATTCCGGTGCGCATCATCACGGTGTCGCACAAATCGTCGCACAAATGCCGGGGAAAGTGGTGAAGGTTCACGTCGAAGCCGGCGCCGAGGTTGAGAAGGGCGTTGGCGTGGTCGTCGTCGAAGCGATGAAGATGCAAAACGAGATGAAGTCGCCGCGCGCGGGCATCGTGGTTTCGGTTAACGTGAAGCCGGGCGACACTGTGAATGCAGGCGATGTGCTCTTCGTGTTGGACTAGGGGATTATGCGGATTCTGCTTTGGGATATCGACGGAACGCTGATGCGCTCCGTCAGAAATGGTGCTTACAAGGATTACACGATTCCCGTACTCGAAGAGATCTTCGGGACGTCGGGACGTTTGGCGGAAATGCGCGTGTCGGGCATGACCGACTTGCAGATCATTTTCGAAGCGTTGGCTGAGTCTGACGTTTCGCAGGAACAGATCGTCGCGCAAGTCGATCTGCTAAGCAGGCGATTGACGGAAGAAGCGAGGCGTGTGACCGGTAACGGCGTGCAGTTTTTCCAATTGTTGCCCGGCGTACGCGAGACTTTGCAGGTGCTCCACGAACATCCGCGTTATCGCTCAGCACTTTTGACCGGCAACATCAAACCGATGGCCCAATTAAAGATGGAACTGATGGGCCTCGAACAGTTTTTCACTTTGCCCGGCGCGTTTGGTGAGGAGTCGCACATCCGCCGCGATCTTCCCGCGCTCGCGGCCGAACGCATCCGCAAACACCTCGGGATCGACATCCCACGCGAACACTTCATCGTGATAGGCGACACGCCCAACGACATCGACTGCGCGCGTCACTTCGGCGCCCGCGCTGTTGCCGTCGGCACCGGCCGCTTTTATTCACACGAAGAAATCCTCGCCTGCGAACCGGACGCAGTTCTTCCCGACTTAAGTGACGTCGATCTGGTACTCAAAACGCTGGGCGAACTGTGACCACTACTTAAGCCGTCTCATGGCCACGACGTCTGCTTTAGGCAGCGTAACATAATCCGTGTCACCGACTCTCAAGTAATATTGATCACCGATCTTCGAAAGGATCTCAACATTGCACAGTACCTTCTCACTGCACGGCTTCACACCGAGAGCGTTAACACGACTGTCGCCGTCAGCAGAAATGAGCACGTTGAACCTTTCGTAGTAGCCGAAGCCGTAATGGTTCATCAGTTTCACGGACAACTTTGAGAAGTGATCGGCGGTAAATAACAGCAGTCCCGCAGCAAGCAAAGAGGCGGCAATCGCTCCTCGTGGATGTTTTTGGTAAAGCACAGCTACGGCGTTGTTGGAAAGCCAAACACCAGCGGTGCACAGAATAGTCAATTTCCCAAAGATGCCAAGGTTATAGGCCGCTCCAGTCTGCCAGGATATCGCTCCCGGAGTATCAGATAGCCAATAGATGACATACATCGTTACTTGACTAAGGAACACGGAGAGCGTGAACCAGGCAGCGTATTTGAACGAGTGTGCATCGACTTCACCGTCACACATCGTCTTCACCAGCGACGTAAAACTTTTACGCATTTGCCAAAACGTCAGTACCAGAATGCCAGCTGCGAAGAACCAATAAGCCCCCTTGCCCACAAGCAGAAACAGGTGTGAAAGCAGAAGAAACTTAAGAAAGGGCCAACCCAGGTACTGAACGACTGTTCGGATGCATAGGTCTTCGTCTGCTTCTTTGCTGGAAAGACCGGTATGCAACGAAAAGTCAATGCAAGGATCGCGAATGATAAAGTGCGACCACAGCACTCCTGGAATGAGTAGAGATAGCGTCAACAACAAACCGATCGCGCCGCCGACTATCGACCCGATAAACAGGTAAATGAGCGATTGTTTCCATTCGATCTCCGGCAGATAGTCGATTCCGGAATAATAGAGTGCGAGTATGCCGCCGCCGATTGCCAAAAAGATTAGCCAAATCGCAAGCGACGTATTCGCTATCAAGAATTTATCGATCTCACTGGATGACGACGCTGGAGGCGGGGGCGGCTGCGGTGGTTCGTTTTGAGCTGTTCCGTTTTGGGAGACTGTCGTTTCTGTGGTGATGGAGGTTTGAGAAGTCATTTGAAATCACCTACCGAGGGTTTGAGGACTAACTAGTAGATCGAGGACCGGCAGACAATATTACAACCAGCAGCAAGCGTCAATGCTTATGCTGATCTTGTGTAAACCCAAAGTTGAAATGTCACCCGATTGCGCAAAGTAGAAATGTCACCTACTTGCGCAGGATGCAAAGCTCACCGCGACGCTCTCTGGCCAGCATCGAGTTCTCAGTAAAGTCGAAGAGTCTCCAGGGATGCGTCATCGGCACTGGCCCACGTTTTTGCTTCGGCCTGGCGGCCGCGCGCGCGGCCGCCGGCTGCAGCAATTTCGATTCGACTACTTTTCCTTGTTGCTGTTCTTGTTCTTGATAGATCGTATACGCCAGTGGCCGCTGCTTATATTCGATCGTGATCTCCCCATTGCTGTTCTCACGCACCTCGACCTGCGCGCATGGTGTAGGCCGCTCGCCTGGTTTTGATTTGATAGATCACATTGTTGTAGGAGAGCGTCAGGTTCTTCGATAAAGTGCGCCGTTCACAGAGGGTCAACACGCGCTCGGGATCTTCACCTTTGCCTAGCGACCGATGCGCTGATTCCGCCGAGCGTGGCGCGACGGCGAAGCGCACATTGTAAGCGGCGATAAACTCCGGCAAGTAAGCATTGGCTGCCGCCAGTGAAGAAAGGTCACGCAAACGCAGCTCTTTGGTGAGCCGATCCTGCAATGTCTGATTGGCGCGTTCCACTCGGCCTTTCGCCTGTGGTGAGTGTGCACAGATCAACTCAATGTCCAGCTCTTTGAGCGCACGCCCAAACTGCGTCAAACCAGTACCCGAGAGGGCATTGGGTATATTTACGCGGAAAACACCAAACTTATCACTGTAGAAGGCCAGCGGCTTACCAAACTCGCTGAGATAAGAGCGTACGCCCGCAAAGTAATTGAAGGTCGTCTCGGCTTCGACAAACTGCAGATACATCAGACGCGAAGTGGCATCGTCGACGAACACCAGCAGCGTGCATTTGGCTGCCCGGCCTTCGAACCAATCATGAGGCGAACCGTCGATCTGAACCAGCTCGCCCAGCCGTGCGCGGCGCTCGCGCAACTGGTGAAGCACGGGACGACGGACACACTTAGCTTTCCAGAGCCCTTCGCCTATCAACAACTGTCGAACGGTCTCGACACTCAGCGACACACCCTCGATGGCCAGTTTTTCCGTTGCCAGCGTCGGCCCGAAGTCAGGATAGCGCGACCGCAACAACTGCTGCGCCTGGTTGATTGTTTTCTCGGGGAGACGATTGTTTGAGGGCTGCCCGCGTCGTTTGGAAATCAGTCCCGCGGCACCATCAGACCGGTAAGCTTTACACAGCCGTTTCACCTGACGCACCGAGAGCGACAACAGCTCCGCCGCTTGTCGTTGTTTGAGCGTCTTGCGCTTCACTCGTTGGATTACTTCCAGCCGCGTTAGCTCTCGTTGGCTCATCGGTAGTAGGGGCTCCACCTGCTCCGCACCTTTCGTGTTGAAGATGCTTCTTCACTAACACAAAAGGTGACATTTCAACTTTGGAGAAAGGTGACATTACTACTTTGGGCTAACATGCTTATGCTGATCTTTTCTAAATGCGTTGAAAGCCTTTCAGGATGTCGTGCCTCGCCAGGCGCAAGATGATGGGGCGGCCGTGTGGGCAGGTCGTCGGTGAAGAGGTTTGGAGAAGGCGATCGATTAGCCAGCGCATCTTTTCCGGCGTCAGCGACATGTTTACTTTGATGGCCGCGCGGCACGCGAGTGAGGCGGCGATATCGTCGCGCAACGTGTCGCGTGCGCTTGTTTTCTTCTCTGCGTCGACGGTGTCGAGAAGTTCGGAAAGCATGTTGCGCGCCTGACCGGGTGGCAGGTCCGCGGGCACGGCTTTGATGGCGACAGTGCGTCCGGAAAGACGCATTAAATCAAATCCGTAAACTTCAAACTCGGGCGCGAGTTGATCGAAAACTGCTGCCTGCGCGGGTGTCAGATCGAAAGTTTCAGGCACGAGGAGTTGCTGCGACTCGGTGCGGCGCTCAGCTTCGAGGGCGCGATATTTGTCGAAGAGTACGCGTTCGTGTGCGACGTGCTGATCGATCAGCAGCAGACCTTCGTCGTCTGTGGCGATGATGAAACTTTCTTCGAGTTGGCCCAGGGGGCGAATGTTTGTTGAGAGCGTTTCGGGGGTGACGGCGCCCACTAACTTCTCGGCGCTGTTAAGCGGAGGAAGAGCGGACACGGATTTAACGGATGAAGTACG
>DATNJO010000663.1:0-7986 GCA_035603895.1 Pyrinomonadaceae bacterium | reverse complement strand
GTAGACGCCTCCAGCTTGAACGATAATCGTGTCGCCATACTGGGCCGCATTGATCGCCGACTGAAGATCTCCGTTTGGCGCTACCGTGATCGTTGCACCGTTTGCACTAACTCCCGTAACCGCTAAAAAAACCGCAACTATAATCCACTTATAAATCGCAAATTGTGAAAATTGTCCTGCCTTGCCGCCTCTGGTCATTTGACCCCTCACTTGTTAAATGTCCCTGCAAAATCGGCGGCCACACACACGAAGCCGCTGGTCGGGTGAGTCGAGCTGTTTTGTTTTCCGGGGCTAACGGGGCTGGTCGAATACTATTTCCGCCTTACGGACGAAGGCAGAAATAACCTGCGATAAAGAGGCAAACTGATTGAAGTTAAAGAGAAGGAAGTTTTTCGGAATGGATTCTACGGGTGCACCGAAAAAGGGAGCCGTAGAACAAAGATCTGCGCATCCGCCAAGTGGGGATCGCGCACATCCCGATTAGCCTTCGGCAGCTTGACTATCTCGGCGGCCATTGGGCCGACGAGACTCACAGCTTTGCGTCCCTGCTTCACAACAGGTTTGCCTTTATCGTTGCAATCGTAAGTCTGAAAAGAGCGAGGCTGTAACCAACCGAGAGCTATTAGGCATCTTAAAATCTGTTTTGTCAAGATTAAATTTTGTTTGCGAATATGTGTTCCGAAGTGCCTCCGTGGAGCGTTTTGAGTTCAGCCTTTAGGCTGCCGTCACAAGCTAAAGCTTGAACTCAAAACGATGGACTTTAGCGGCGGCGGTGGACTAAACAGTCGATAATCGTGAGGTCTTCGCACATATTCAGGGTGTGCGTGCCGCGCAGATCCCGGCGCCATTGCGGCAGGACCTTGGCGATTTCCTGCTCGACATACTCGCCGGGAGTCAGGCGCACGATCCGGTTGATCGTCATGCCGTAGCCGTAGCCCTGCGATGAGTCCTGCGCCGGGCGGCACAGGTCGCCGTTCCAGTAAAAGAGCCGGCCGGCGGGACGTGAGTTTCTGACGTCCGACTTGACGGGATTTTGCTTGTGCGGTTGCCACGGACCGAGCGGACTGGAACTGTAGTAGAGGTGTAGTTCGTCACCCGCATGAGTGTCGGCCAGGGCGACAAACATCCACCACAGACCGTCGACTTCAAACAACGTTGCGTCGCGCCCGGGCTTTTCCAGCAGCACAGTCTCGAGTTTCCACTCGCCGGGAAACGACTCGCACGCGTAGACCTCGACAGTTTTGTTTCCGGCAGTTTCGGGAATCATGAAGTGGCGGCCCTGCCATTCCAACATGAACGGGTATGACAGGTGATAATCGCGCTTCAAGACCGGCACCGGCTCGGTCGGACCACTTTTGGTCAACTCCATCACCGAGATATGCGCCTTACCGGTCTTGTAGAGATACTCCTCGAAGAAGACGAAATACTTATCTTCAAACTTCACCGGAAACGGATCGGCCCAAAACTTATCCTTCGGCGGCGTCAGTTGAGTGAAGCGGTAGAAACTGTTGTTGGGATCGGTCGGGCTCGTTCGAAAGCGATAGGCGAGCGTCCACTGGTCGTAATAAAACGCGTAGCGCAGTTTGTTCGCAGCGTAGGACCAGGTGAGGCGCGCAAGCTTCGGCAGCAGCTCGGCGTTGGTCGGCATCTTGTGGAGCCGGTTGTAGTAAGGACGAAACGAGTTCTTCTCGCGCGCGGCGCTTCCCTGTTCGTACAACTCGCGCAACTTCCTCATCACAAAACTGGAAGATCGCCAGTAGAGATTGTTCTTGCTGAGTCGAACCGAAAAGCGATCGCTGGTGCGTAACCACGTGCGATCGAGGACTTCACCGTTGTCGAGGTCCTCCGACAACACTTGCAGAACCGAGCCCGAAATCGGCGACGCGTCCATCACTTCCCAAAAGCCCGCGGGCCCGCCGCGATTCACGAGATTGTCGCCGTGATGGTAGGACCAGACGCCGTGCTTGGCGATGCGCAGTGCTTCGCCGCGAAGGATACGAAAGCCAAACGAGAGCGCGACGTCGAGATCGTAGCCGCGGATCGTCTCGATTGCGTCTTCCGGAAACCAGTCAGAAAACTTTTTCATCAACGGCGTGACGCCAACCACCGGGCAGTCCGTCAGCAGATCCTGCACATCAACATCTTCAAACGCGTCGGTGTAATTCAGTGGCCGGCGTGAGTCGAGCCGTTCGTACAACGCGTAGAGTAAGTAGTTTCTGTTTCTCCAGTACGCTTGCAGTCTGCCGCGCGGCTGATCGGGCGCGGTTGCTTCGTTTTTTACGATCAGACAGATCTCTGCAATCGACGACGACGTGATGTCTTTGATGATGTTAGAGACCCAGCGGGGTTGAGTGAGCGAATCAACCAGCAGACCGACGCGAAGAGGAAGTTTGTCGTTAACTGAAGCGGTCATTCAGAAGGTTTCGCGCTGAAATTTAACTTACTCCAGTCGCATCCGACCGGTTGACCGTCTGAACCTGCCTTCGCATAAGTGCTCGAGGGCGTGAGGCGGTAGTCGCCTTTTTCGAAGTTTACAAAGCCAACGCTGTCGGGCGACGGAAAGCTGTTGTCTTTCGGATAAAGCGATTTGTCCGCGCCGGCGAGGACGTTGTTTTTGAAGACCGCGTCCGGAATGTACTTCCTCATCCCCGTCATGCCTTCTCCGAGCGAGTCGCTGAACACTCCGTAGCCCTTCGGCCCGCGAATCGTCAGATTATCGCGATAGACGAATTGCTCGACGGGCGTGCCGTACAGAGTCATGAGGTTATGCGTCTGAAAGTGGGTGTTGTGAATGATCGACACCTTGTTGTAGCCATTCATCGTCAGGAATGGACCACGAATGTCGACGAATAGATTGTTGGCGATCATCAGACCGCTGCAACGCTGCGACGGCTTTTCGTTGTCGCTGCCCAGCAGATTGATCCCGCCTTCGGCGCCCTTCACGATGTTGTTCGTGAATGTCACGTTCTCGATGATCGAAAATGGCGCCGAGCCTTCCTGATTTCGCACCGTGAACAGGATCGGGATTCCGGTCTGGCCGTCGGTCCAGTTGTTCTCAAATATGTTGCCGTCGATCACGACGTTTTTGGCGTTCTTCAACTCCAGCAGGTTCTTGACGGTCCAATGTTTTCCGGCGTAGCTGGGATGCTTTACTTTCCAGGTCAACGGTTTGAAAACGTAGTTGCCGCGGATCTCGATGTTGGACGGAATCATGTCCGCGTTGGCCGGATCGGCGCCGCCAAACAGGACGTTTTCACCCGCGCCTTCCAGAAAGTTGTTGATGATGTGAAACGGTCCCGGCCCATTCCAACCGGCAATGGCTTGCGTGTCGTAACCAACACCGTGAATCTCGGAGATATAGGAGTTGCTGATCGTGGTTTCGGCGCTGTTGAGACTGATGCCTCGTTGCACGTCCTGGGTGTTGAAGCCGTGAATGTACGAGCGATCGATTACCAGGTGATGAGGCACCGAATCCGGGGTCTTTTGTTCCTTACGCCCGCCGCCCAGGCGAACCAGATCGTAAATTTTGACGTTCGCGTCCGTTGTCGAGAACTCGATTCCGACGAAACGATAGTGATGCGCGCCGGCGGCGGTCTTCAACACCGGCTCGACCGTGTCCGTTTGTAGTTTGGCAAACAGTGCCGACTGCGCCGGCGTGACGCGAACATTTTCCGGCAACTCCTTCGCACGCGAACTCTGAATGACGATCTCGCCGTTGCCCTGTTTCAGTGGCAACTCGAAACTTCCGGTGTAACCAACGCCCGCCTGAAGCACGATCACATCGCCATACTGCGCTGCGTTTAGCGCGGCCTGGAAACTGTCTTTCGGTCCGACATTGAGCGTACGGCGGCCGGCTTCAAAGGTCTCGGTATACGTCCCTCGAAACTGCCGCAACGCGAAAACGACGCCGATCGTTCCGACGATCGCCAACACAACAACTACTACCAACAGTTTCAAAACAGACTTGCTCATAACCATCACACTTCCCTAGGCCACAAAAAAGCACAAAAGCTTTTTATGTACCTCTTTGTGCCTTCACAAACACAAACTCATTGCAACCCAAACCAACCCGGCCGCACTTCAATTTCGTCAACAGAAATCCGCGCTCGCGGCAGAAGTCGAAAACCTCATCGGGCGTTGAAACCTCGTAAGGATAACCACCAACCCAATCGATAATGTCGCGCCACTTGGTCATCCCGCGATTCTTCTGGTATTGCGTCCACGAATCGGTGTAGAGCTTCGGATTGAGCGTCAACACCGACTTTGCGAGCAGCTTCACTTCGTTTGGAATCCAGACCACAGCCGCGAACGGCGATCGCAAAATGCCGGGCAGGCCGTTGTAGGTTTTCTTGATCCAATGCCAACGCGCGGCTTGACTCCCGGTGTCGTTGTAAAGCGCGATAAAGAGTTTTCCTTCCGGCGCTACACGCTGTTGCGCGTGCTCCATCGCGGTCCAAAGATTACCGGTGTGATGCAACACACCCCACGAGTAAACGATGTCGTATTGCCCGAGCGACTTCATGAACTCTGGGTCAAGCACCGAAGCCTCCTGAACCTTCCACGACTCGTCGTCGCGAAAGTAGTTCTTCCGGAGCTCGGTGGTGCAAAAGACTGACTTGGGATCGAAATCAAATGAGTGAACGCGAGCGCCGAGGCGGCGCGCCGCCAGACTAAACAAACCACTGCCGGAGCCGATGTCGAGAAACGTCTTCCCGGTCAGCGAGTCGACTTCCAGCATCTCCCGGAGCGACGTCTCGGCTTGCTGAATGCGCTCCTCGTCAATGATCGGCAGAAACTGCGACCAGTTCTGGCCAAACTCGAAGCGGTCTCCCCGGGCTATTTCTGCGGCGTTCGCGTCCATCGTTAAGGACCTCATCTGTATTTAACCACGTAGTAGATCATCTTCACATACTCAGTCGGCACCAATTTCCAGCCGCGTGCGGTTAGCCACCACGTCGCCGGTCGCGGCGTCTCGACTCCGGGGCTCGCCGGAATCAAACCGACGATGATGTCCGTGTCGCGAAAGACACGCGAGAAAGTCCAAAGCGCCCGGCGCGAGTGATAAGCAGAAGTGACGACCAGAACCGAACGAAAACCGCGATCGAGTGCGTACTGCCGCACCAACTCTGCTTCTTCATGCGTGTGACTGACCGGTTGCATTAAAACGTCAATCTTGTCAGCCGGCACGCCCGCGTTTTCAATCTCGTCGAAGGAGCGTTCGTAAAAGAACGGGTTTCGCTGCTCGACGCTGGACCACGGACCACGCAGGTTGTCGTTGGTCAGCAAGATTATTGGCGCGCGCCCTTCCCGCAGGAGCCGCGCAGCCTCGCGAGCGCGTTCCTGGTAATTAGCCGAACCGCCGAGGACGACGATCGCGTCCGCCCTCGCGAGTGGCGCTTCAATTATCAAAACCCTCGCCCCAACCCACGCCACAAACGGCCAAAGCAAGATGCAAACGAGCAGTATCTTGATGGCGGTGCGGCGACGCCTGCTGAGTTTTAGACAGGATTTCAGAATTAACAGGACTTATTACCTTTAAACCTATCTTGTAAACCATGTAAATCATGTCAACGCGCTTACCAGCAGATTCCCTGGTAGCCGTTGCTCGAGGGGCGGTCAAACAAACGCACGAGATCGATCACCGTCTGGTCCGGACGCAGGCGTGATTCGATCTGCCGAAACTCTTCCGACTTGTTTCCGATCACGATCGTGTCGGACCCACTCAACACTTCATCAATCGAAGTGCGCATCAACTTCGCGATGTGCGGAATCTCGTGTTCGATGTATTCACGGTTGGAGCCAAACAGACGCGCGAGCGAAACATCGCGGTCGTAGATCGCGAGTTCCAGACCTTTACCGATGAGTGTTTCGATTAGTGTGACCATCGGTGATTCGCGCAGGTCGTCAGTTCCCGCTTTGAAACTAAACCCCAGAATTCCGATGCGCTTTTTGCCGGTGCGCAAGACCATCTCCAGCGCGCGCTCGATTTGCAACCGGTTCGTGATGCTGATCGCAGTCAACAGCGGCACTTCGACGTCGAGTTCCTTGGCCTTGTAGGTCACCGCGCGCAGATCTTTCGGCAAACACGAACCGCCGAAAGCAAACGCCGGCTTCAGGTAATAAGACGAAAGATTGAGTTTCGTGTCGGCGCAAAAGACGTTCATCACTTCGTGACTATCAAGCTCAAGCGCCTTGCAGATGTTTCCGATTTCGTTCGCAAAACTCACCTTCAGCGCGTGAAAACAGTTGCAGACGTACTTCACCATCTCTGCTGTCTTTGTCGAGGTGGTGAAGACAGGCGCGTCGATACCCGCATACAGACCGCTGACGATCTCTGCAGTCTCGTCATCATCGGCGCCAATCAGCGTAAACGGTGGCGCATCGAAGTCTTTCAACGACGTACCTTCACGCAAAAATTCCGGATTGACGCAAAGACCAAAGTCTTTCCCGGCTTGTTTTCCCGAAGTTGATTCAAGCGCCGGCCGCGCAACGCTCTCGACACTTCCCGGCAACATCGTGCTGCGAATCACGACCGTGTGACGTTCGTTCTTGTCCGCAAGCGCTGCGCCGATCTGCTCGCACACACGCGCGACATGGCCCAGGTCGAGACTGCCGTTTGGTTTACTCGGCGTGCCGACACAAACCAGCGAAACGTCGGTCGATCTAACGGCGTGCGCCGTGTCAGTCGTGGCGCTCAGTCTTCCTTCTTTAACTACGTCGCGAATCAAGTCGCCGATACCCGGTTCGACAATCGGGCTGGCGCCGCTGTTTATGATCTCAACTTTGGTAGGGTTGACGTCGACGCCGATGACTTCATGTCCCGCGCGTGCGAAACAGGCGGCGGAAACACAGCCGACGTAACCAATGCCAAAAATACTAATTTTCATCTAACGTTTTTGACCTCAGGGCTTAAACCAGTAACCACAGATTTCACAGATTTCTGCGTAATCTGTGGATGGTTTGTTTGTCTGCAAAGCGAAATAAAATTCTCGGTGACTTGTCCCCAGCCGTGATTCTGCCGGACGTTCGCGGCTGCTCGCTGGCCCAACTCGTTTGCGTACTCCGAATTACTCAACACCTTAACGACCGCATCGCCAAACGTCTCCGGCTCATCCGCCAGCAATAGTTCGACGCCATTCGTGAGCGGCAAACCTTCGGCGCCGATCGTGGTCGAAACAACCGGCTTTTCCATCGCCATCGCTTCGAAAATCTTCAGCCGCGTGCCGCCGCCGATACGCAACGGCACGATATAAGCTGCCGCGCTCTCGATGTAAGGCCGCACGTCGTCTACGCGTCCCGTGATGACCAGCGACCGATCTTCCTTGCTGAGATCGACCAGCGACGACGGTGGGTTTCTGCCAACGACGGTTAGCGTCGCATCAGGCAGCTTCTTCCTGATCAGCGGCATGATCTCGCGCATGAAGTAACGAATCGCGTCTTCATTCGGCAGCCAGTCCATCGAACCGGTGAAAACGATGCCGTGCTTCGACGCTTCAATCGCGCCGCTCGGACGGAAGAATTCAGTATCAACGCCTGTCGGCACGTCGAACACGGCTTGCGCGCCGTATTCGCGTTTCATCTGATCGCGATCGTCCGCCGAAACCGCGATGACGCAATCAAACCTGCCGCACATCTCCTTTTCAAACCGCGACATCTTCTGCCATTGGCCGTGGAGATAAGCCTTCTTGATCGGATTGGTCTGCACTTCGTAGTGACGCTTCCAGATCATCGCCTCGACGTTGTGCTGAAACAGCACCGCGGCCGTGTTCAGTGTTGGCGGAACGTTTGCGGCCGGCGCGAGAAAATCACAGACCAGCAGATCGAATGAGTTCTTGCGTTCGAGCTCGGTTATCTCACGAAGCATCGCCGCCGACTCGTATTTCTTGATCGCATAAGGACGCGGCGAAACGAGGTTCAAGAGTAGTTCGAAGTAGAAACCCGGCGTGAACTTTTCGCGGCGGCGCTGCGGGATGCAGATGAGTTCGT
>DATNJO010000662.1:0-3510 GCA_035603895.1 Pyrinomonadaceae bacterium | reverse complement strand
TGGAGGCCGTTTGGGACGGACATGCAAACCGCCCCGCGCGCATCACGGACCTCTCGGAAGGCGGTTGCTTTGTCGACACCATGTGCGACTCGTACATCGGGGAGCAGTTGACCTTCCGCGTCAAACTTCCTGACGGCGGTTGGCTCGAACTGGCCGGAGAAGTAGCGCACCACCAGGCACCCGTCGGTTTTGGCCTGCGTTTCACAGATCTCACCGACGAACAGCGCGAACAACTGCGCGCCTTCATCGAACACCTCAGAGGCCCGCACGACCGGGTCACCGCCGTTCTACGTTAGGCTTTGCAAGTATCAGGAACCCCCCAACGAAGTTGGTGGTACTTCAAGAAGTAACCTACCCTCCAGGTAGGCCGAGTCTGAAAGTACCACCAACTTCGTTGGTGGGTTTCTGATATAAAATCTTTTACAATGACGGGCCATGATTCACCCGTCAGAACGAGCTACCAACTTTCAGTACGCCATCCGTAACGTTGTCCGCGCCGCCGAAGCACTCGAACGCAAAGGCCGGCGCGTTATTTATTTGAACATCGGCGATCCGCAATCATTTGGCTTCCGACCACCCGATTTCGTGGTCGAGGCTGTTAACCGCGCCGTCAGCGAGAAATTCTCCGGTTATTCACATTCTTCGGGCTTGCTCGAAGCCCGCGAGGCGATTGCGCGTTATGCCACCGGACTTGGTTCGCCAACGGAAACGAAAGACGTAATCGTTACTTCGGGTGCGTCAGAAGCGGCGGACTTAACGCTCACGGCGCTTGTCGATCCGGGCGATGAGGTGTTGTTGCCCGCCCCGGGTTATCCGATCTACCCCGCGATCGTCGGTAAGTTGGGTGCAAAGATTCGTTACTACCATTTGCAGCCGGAGGATAACTGGCATCCTTCAGTCGACGAAATCCGTTTGCTCATCAATCCAGGAACACGCGCAATTGTGCTGATCAATCCGAGCAATCCTGCGGGTTCGATCACGCCGGACAGCACCACGCGCGAACTGCTCGCGCTGGCTGCCGAACGCGATCTGCTCGTGATCAGCGACGAGGTTTATCGCGAGTTGTGTTTCACCACAGCGCCGACTGCCGCTTCAGTGCTGGCAAAAGAAACCGGCGCCGCGGTGGTAACGCTCGAGAGTTTGTCGAAGACGCACATGCTTTCCGGCTGGCGCATCGGTTGGCTGCGTTTTACTCATCCCGAACGAATGGGCGGGCTCGCCGATGCCGTGGTCAAACTCGCCGGCGGCCGTTTGTGTTCGCCGACACCCGCGCAGTATGCGGTCGCACCGGCTCTCGAAAGCAGCCGCGACTACATCAACAATTTCCTGAAAGAGATCAAAAGACGCCGTGACCTCGCCACGTCGCGAATCGCCTCGATTAATGGCTTGAGTTGTGTGGTGCCAGAAGCGGCGTTTTATCTGATGGTCAAGACCGACAACCTGAACGGCCGCACAGACGAACAGTTTGCCCTCGATCTACTGGAAGCCTCGGGCGTGCTCGTAGTCCACGGTTCGGGGTTCGGTTGCAACCCGGCCGACGGCTATTTCCGGCTGGTTTACCTGGCTGACGAACAGACGCTCGACGCGGCTTTCGACGGAATCGAGCAGGCCATGCGGATGACGCCGCAGGAAAGTGGGATTGGGGCAGCATTGCACGTTTAAATGATTCGAACGTAACAATTAAATAACGGCGAATTAACGACTTCCCCATGTACAAACTGATCGTTTCGTGCTACTACTGGCCGGCTGGAGCGCGTGGTCTGCGGCTCCGGACTTTAACTCTCAAACAAAACGTGAATGAAACTGGTCTTACCCCCTCTCGACCCGGAAGATTGACCAGCTTGGATACGCTTGCAGCAATAGAACGCCGAAACGCGCGCCGTCTTCGCGTGAAATGCGAAGTCGAGCTCGCCGCTACGCTGTCTTTGCTGGACAACGACGCTTACGACGAAGAATCAAAGCTGATCTTCTTCGGCCAGACGAGCGATCTCAGCGCCGAGGGCCTGGCGATGGTCCTTCCCGCCACAATTATCGACGAACGGTTTTGCAGCGGCTCGAACAAGTTGAAGCTGTCGTTGCACCTGCCGGACGGAATTGTCGGTTTGGAAGTTTCGCCGGTGCGTTGTGAGCGGCTTACCGACGCTTATTCAGTTCACGGCTACCTGCTCGGAACCAAGATCACAAACGTCGAAAATCGCGGGTCATTCGAGCGCTATCTCGATGGCGTTTCGGGTCAATCAATGATGTTCTAGGCTCAACTTCAGAGAAATCGACTCGGGTCAATCAATCGGCTTGTTCTAAAAAACTCTTCGTGCGCGGATCTTTCGGAGATTCGAGAACCTGATCGGCAGGTCCGTGTTCGACGACGAACCCTTCTTCCATAAACAGAATGTTGTCGGCGACGCCGCCGAGAAATCCCATAGAGTGGGAAATGATGATCATCGTGTGACCGCGATCGACGAAGGTCCGTAACAACGTTCGCAGGCTGTTGACGCGTCGTGGATCGAGCGCGCTGGTCGGTTCGTCAAGCAGCAACAGCGCCGGATGCATGGCGAGTGCGCGGGCAATAGCGACGCGCTGCTGTTCGCCGCCGGAAAGCGAAATCGGATAACGCGTGGCGGCGCCTGCAAGCCCGACAGATTCGAGTAGTTCCAACGCTTCCGTTTCCGCCGTTTTCTTTGGCGTGCGCAGGACGTGAACAGGCGCTTCGATAATATTTCCCAAAACAGAGAGATGCGGAAACAGGTGGAAGTGCTGGAACACGGTTCCGACTTTCAAACGCAGATCCTTCACTCGCCGGCGATAGTCCGCGTGCGAGATCTTCGCTTCCAAACGCACATTGTCACATTCGATCGAACCGTCGTTGATCGTCTCGAGACCATTGAGACATCGCAGCAACGTCGACTTGCCACTGCCCGACGCGCCGATGACGCCGAGCACTGTTTGCGGTGGCACGTCGAAACTGATCCCCTTCAGAATCTCACGCGAGCCGAAACGTTTGCGAAGTCCAGAGACGCGAATCATGCGCTCACCTCCAGTGGTTCGGCTTCGACTGTTCGTTCGGTGGCGCGATTGCTGAGCCGTCGCTCAAGCAGCCGCGCGAGGTGGGCCATCGGCAAACTCATGAGCAGATAGAACGCCGAGACTGCGAGTCCGAGCAGCAGGAATTGTCCCGACGCGTTCGCGAGCTCGCGATACGCTGTGGCGAGTTCCCAAACTGAAATAGCAAACGCGACCGAAGTGTCTTTGAAAAGCGAAACGAAGTCGTTGGTCATCGGCGGCAACGCGATGCGAAACGCCTGCGGCAGGATAATCCGGCGAAATGCGAGCACCGGGCTCATGCCGAGCGAGTAAGCCGCTTCCCACTGGCCGTGTGGAATAGCTTCCAAAGCCGCGCGATAGACTTGCGATTCGTAAGCGGCGTAATTGAGTCCGAGACCGACGAGCGCGGTTAGCCAGCCGGGCATGGCGATACCGATCACCGGCAAGCCGAAGTAAAGAAACAGCAGT
>DATNJO010000661.1:0-3167 GCA_035603895.1 Pyrinomonadaceae bacterium | reverse complement strand
TAGACGAGCAGGCCGGCAACGACGGCGAAGATAGACCCACAAATCGCGAGCACTAGCAGCGACGTTTCTTTGATCTCTTGAGCCGGTTGTGACAGAGGGCGAAAGATGCTCGTCACACCATCAGGGTTTCCCAACACCGGTTCGACATGCCCAGCTAGACTCAGGCATGTCAGCGCAAACGCGAAGAGCAACAGTGCTCGAAGGACCTTGTGACGACGTAACCACATGGAAGCACATACTAGAGAACACGCCCTTCGAGCGTCTTTCGTCTCGTCGGCAAAAGTTGTTGGATTCTGCTCATCTGTCGCGCCCAACCTTTCTCGGTTGTGCAGAGAAGCGCCATTCTGGTTGTGACTGTTAGTCGCCATCTCCAATGGCTTTGCACCAAAACACTCAAAACACATTGGAAAACCTCCGTGACAGGAAATATTTCTCGCGCAAAGACGCAAAGAAAGCTCTGAGAAACGGGGCAGCGCTTTGCGTCTTTGCACCTTTGCGCGGGAAAACTACTGACCCCCACCAAACGGAAGATGAAACTTGATCCCTGCGGTAACAACGAGGGATTCAATTTCACGCGCCGTAACCCTAATACTCCGTCCGACTTCTCTTCTCAGCCGATGGTTTCAGTCAGACGCCTCATCTGGGCGACCGCGCGAAGCGAGACCTTGTTTACTGTCGTCATGAGCAAGGCTTCGATTGCAGTCTCTTGCTCGGAACTGAGTACACCGAGGCGTTTTCGGTGTTTTTCAAACTCGGTCCGCGCTAGGTCCTGAAATCTTCTGCGGATTGCACTCAGCGGCGCTCCCCAATCCACAATCAGCAATGACTCTTGAGACTGCTTACCTCCCGATTGCGCAGTCAGTTCAACTCCATGCGGCGTCATGGTGGTTAATCTCCGTGTAACGCTTCGGGGGAGTCGATTGGTCGTGCGTTCCAGGCCGGCGCGTCCGTATCGCCAGTGATTAATCGCGCGCTTCGCTCGCGCGTGAAGAAGGCCCATACCCATTCGCGCATCACCATCAACCGGTTGCGGAAGCCGACGAGCAGGACGATGTGAACAAACAACCACATGAGCCAGGCGAAATAACCTGATAAGTGCAAGCGCCCGATCTGGACCACCGCACGTTTGCGCCCGATGGTGGCCATCGTCCCTTTGTCGAAATACTTGAACGGCTGGCGTGCTTCTCCATGCAAGTCACGCAGGATGTTGGCCGCCGCCGTCCTGCCCTCTTGCAGCGCCGCCGCCCCGAGACCGGGTACGACTTTTCCGTTTGCATCCTTGAGTGAAGATAAGTCGCCGATGACGAAAATCTCGCGACGCCCCGCGAGGCTCAGGTCGGGAGCGATGGGAACACGCCCAGCTCTGTCGACTTGCACACCCTGAGCCTGCGCGGCGAGTTTTTTGCCGAGGGGCGAGGCAGCAACGCCCGTAGCCCAGAGGGTCACGCTCGTCGGTATCCATTCGTCACCGACCTTGATCCGATTCGCTTCGACCGCCGTGACCATGCTGTTGGTGCGCACCTCGACGCCCAGCTCTTTCAATTGTTTTTCAGCTTTTTGGGAGATATCTTCGGGGTAGACACTCAGCACACGGGGCAAGCCTTCGAAGAGCATGACGCGCGCCTGGGTCACGTCTATAGCTTTGAAGTCACGAGCGAGAACTCTGCGTGCAATCTCAGCGATCGCGCCCGCCAGCTCAACGCCAGTGGGCCCGCCGCCGATGATCGCGAAATTGAGTGGCCCGTGTTGACCAGTCAGATAAGCCTCCCGCTCCGCGCGCTCGAATGCGAGCAGCACGCGGCGGCGGATATCCAGGGCGTCCTCAATGGTCTTCAGACCTGGCGCGTCGCGCTCCCATTCGTCGTGACCGAAGTAGGAGTGGCGTGCGCCGGCAGCGACGATCAGATAGTCGTATTGAAGTTCTGAGCCATCCTTTAAAAGGACACGCCGCGCATCGGCCGCGAAGTCCGTGACCTCGCCTAAGATCACTTCGACGTTCGGCGTGCGATGCAGAATATGGCGCAGTGGGGAGGCGATCTCGCCCGGTGACAGAACGGATGTGGCCACCTGATACAGAAGCGGCTGAAAGGTATGGTGATTCTTGCGGTCGACAAGCGTGACATCTACAGGCTTGCCTGCCAGTTTCCTGGCGGCAGATAAGCCACCGAAGCCGCCGCCAATGATCACCACCTTAGGTTTTTTCACTTCACTGCGCATTTATGTCATCTCCATAACAGTCAGCTTCCGTGTACGGAAAATATTGTGCCTGTGCCTGGCTATGTGGTTCTTCCTGAATTTCACCGGAACCTGCTCTATTCTGCTGGGCCGAGAATATTTCTCGCGCGGGAAATATTTCTCCGCCTCGACGTTCCCAAGAGGACAAGCACGCTCAAATTCAGCAGCTCGTGGTCGAATTTAGAAAGAAGCCGTAGCCGCTGATTAATAAGATTGAGTGGTTATGCCGGTGAAACTACGGAAGATATTCGCGAGATGTAAGGTTGTAGGTTTACTCTTATTACTTCTGTTTCGTGGGTCACTTCAAGCTCAGCAGTCTGCGCCTGCGGACGCTGAGTCGCTTACTTTAGATCAGGCGATTGCGCTTGCCCTGCGCGACAATCATGCGATGAAGATCGCACAGCTCGAGGTCGATAAAGCTGACGAGAGCATTTCGGCTGCCAAGACCTTCCGTCTTCCTTCGTTGCATGCTTACACTCTCGTTTCAGGAAATCTCGCTGACAACAAACTGGAAGTGCCTAATCCGTCGGCCAACTTGTTTCCTGGTCTCGGGCCTTTCTTCACCCTAAATGATCGACGCAAGCCCACAGCAGTATTTGCTGCATCAGTTATCGAACCGCTGACGCAGCAATATCGAATCGGACTAAATATCAAGTTGGAAAAAGTCTCGCGTGAGTTGGCCCAGGCGAAGTTGCGGCAGCAGCAGAACGAAACTATCGATAAGGTGAAGAAGTCGTACTACGCCATCCTGCAAACGACAAGCGCGCTAAGCAGCGTTGCAGAAGCGCTGAAGTCTTATCATGAGTTGGACAAGGTCACGGGTGACTATGTAATGCAGCAGGCAGCACTAAAGGCCGATCACCTGGCTGTGCAGACACGACTCGCTAAAGTCGAGTATGAACAACTTGAGTTAAGTAACCGGCTGGCTACCC
>DATNJO010000660.1:0-5224 GCA_035603895.1 Pyrinomonadaceae bacterium | reverse complement strand
AGCGGGCTCGGTGGTTTCGTTGACGAATTTGAAGACGCAGTTGGCATTCCTTACGAAGAGATTCCGGGGTTTGCGCGTTCAACTGCACAAGGGCACGCAGGCCGGCTCG
Source organism: Pyrinomonadaceae bacterium (assembly GCA_035603895.1). Taxonomy (GTDB): domain Bacteria; phylum Acidobacteriota; class Blastocatellia; order Pyrinomonadales; family Pyrinomonadaceae; genus PSRF01. The sequence continues at coordinate 5,115 of DATNJO010000660.1, read as the reverse complement.
TAATCGGCACGATCGATAAAGTTCCGGTGATGGCGATGCAGGGCCGCGTTCATTTCTACGAAGGCTATTCGCTCGAACAAGTCACTTTTCCGGTTCGCACTTTCAAACTGCTCGGCGTCAAGACACTGATCCTGACGAACGCGTCCGGCGGCATCAACGTCCAACTCAGCCAGGGCGCGCTGATGGTCATCAACGATCACCTGAATTTGATGGGCGACAATCCGTTGCGTGGTCCAAACGACGAACGTTTTGGACCGCGGTTTCCGGACATGTCAGCCGTTTACTCGCCGGAGCTGCAGGAGATCGTGGTTGAGGAAGCGAAAACGATCGGTGTGGAAGTCAGGCGCGGGATTTACGGTGCGTTGTCTGGTCCGAGTTATGAAACGCCGTCTGAGATTCACTTGTTGCGCAACCTCGGCGCTGATGCAGTTGGCATGAGCACGGTGCCGGAAGCGATCGTCGCGCGTCACATGGGACTCGAGGTGCTCGGCATCTCGTGTATTACAAACATGGCCGCGGGAATCAGCGACGAGCCGATCAATCATGAGGAAGTGATGGCGACGGGCAATCGTGTGCGTGATGTGTTTGCGTTGTTGTTACAACGAGTAGTGGGTCGAGTTCATAGTCGCGTGGTATAAGTGAATCGTGAGTTTAATTATCGGCATCTGTGGTGGCACGGGCTCGGGGAAGACAACGGTTGCGAATCGCATTCTTGAATCCGTCAGTGCGAGCGAAGTAGTTTTTATTCAGCAGGACTCCTACTACCGAAACATCACCGACCTTCCGCTCGACTACCGGCACATCGCCAATTTCGATCATCCCGATGCACTCGACAACGATCTGCTCGTGAACCACGTGCGCCGCTTGAAGGCGGGTGAAGCAGTGGAGTTGCCGCTTTACGACTTCAAGACGCACACGCGGATGAATGAAACGCGGCACGTCGATCCGAAGCCGATCGTGATCGTCGAGGGCATTTTGATCTTTGCCGATCCGCGTTTGCTCGAACAGATGGATATCAAAGTTTTTGTCGACACGCCGGACGATATTCGTTTCATTCGCCGTTTGCGGCGTGACCTGGCGGAGCGCGGACGCACGATCGAATCGGTAATCGAACAGTACATCGCGACGGTGCGGCCGATGCACATGCAGTTTGTCGAGCCGTCGAAACGTCATGCTGACGTAATCATTCCTGAAGGTGGCCATAACCTGGTGAGCATTGATTTGCTGAGCGGAAAAATACGCGAGAGGCTGGCCAGCGCTTTAACTTCTGTTGGAGGTCAACTTTGAGCGAAGACTTAGAGCCGCTGATTGAGGCGGCTAAGGAGGCGCGCACGCACTCGGTCGCGCCGTTTTCCGGATTTCAAGTTGGTGCGGCGGTGAAAACCGTGAGTGGAAAAGTATATACGGGCTGCAATGTTGAGAGTGCGAGTTATGGTCTAACTGTTTGCGCGGAACGCGTCGCGATTTGGAAAGCGTTGTCGGAAGGTGAGCGACAGTTTACGGAGCTCGCGGTGGTGGCTGATACGGAGACGTTAACGCCACCGTGTGGCACATGCCGTCAGATTATTTGGGAGTTTGCCCGTGGCGCGACGATCGTGTTTGCGAATCTCGCCGGGCAGAGTGAGGTTTTTCATATTGCCGACCTACTGCCGCGCGCGTTTGATGCGCGTTTTCTGAAGAAGGCCAACGAATAGTTTATCTATGCGAAAGCGTCTCCTTATTCCGAAGTATCTGCTTCTTATCGCCACGTTAATAGCCATGATTATTAACCCACTTTCAGACGCCGTCGCGCAAGAGCGGCGCAGCGTTGATCTACTTGTTTTGGGTGGCACTATTGTCACTATGGACCAGACGCGCCGCATCATCGACGATGGCGGCATCGCAGTGTCTAACGGACGCATCGTGGCGATTGGGCCACGCGCTGAGATTGAACGCGCGTTTACGTCGCGGCAGCGAGTGAGTGCGGTGGGAAAAGTTCTGACGCCGGGTTTGATCAATGGTCACACGCACATTCCGATGGTGTTGTTTCGTGGTTTGGCTGACGACCTGGATTTGCAGGAGTGGTTGACGAAGTACATCTTTCCGGCCGAAGCGAAGAATGTAACGGAAGATTTTGTGCGCGTCGGCGCGCGGCTCGGTCTGGCGGAGATGATTCGTGGTGGGACGACGACCTACTGCGACATGTACTACTTCGAAGACGCGATTGCCGATGAAACTGCGAAGGCGGGTGTTCGCGGTGTGCTTGGCGAGACGGTGATCGACTTTCCAGTGGCCGACAACAAGACCAACGCTGAAGCCATGGCTTACGTTGAACGTTTTGTTGCGCGTTGGAAGGGGCACGACCTGATCGTCGCAGCTATCGCGCCGCACGCACCGTACACAGTTTCGGAAGAACACCTGAAAGCCGTGCGCGCGTTTTCCGATCGCACGGGCGCGCCGATCGTTACGCACATTGCTGAAACGAAGCGTGAAGTTGACGACCTGGTGAAGTCAAAAGGTGCGAGTCCGGTTGCTTATCTCGATCGCATCGGGTTTTTGAATCAACGTGTGATCGCGGCGCACATGGTGTGGCCGCTGGATACGGACATCCCGATCCTGCAACGCAGCGGTGTTGGCGTGGTGCATAATCCGCAGTCGAACATGAAACTCGCGGCGGGTGTGGCGCCGGTGCCACGCATGTTGAATGACGGCGTGTTGTTGGGTTTGGGCACTGACGGCGCGGCGTCGAACAACGACCTCAATATGTGGGAAGAGATGGACACGGTCGCCAAGCTGCACAAAGTATTCACTGGCGATCCGAAAGTTATCTCAGCGCAGCAAGCGTTTGAGCTGGCGACGATCCGCGGCGCACAGGCGTTGCATCTGGAAAAAGAGATTGGTTCGCTGGAGGTAGGGAAGCGGGCCGATTTTCTGATCATCAACCGCGACACGCTGAATCAAATCCCGGTCTACAACATCTATTCCGATCTCGTCTACGCAACGAAAGCCTCCGACGTGGAAACCGTCATCATCAACGGCCGCCTCGTCATGCGCGACCGCCGTCTCCTGACCCTCAACGAAGCCACCGTCAAAACCGAAGCCCGCGCCTTCCGCGACAAGATCATCAAAAGCATCGGCACGGGCGCGCAGTAAACGGCAGTTCTACTTCTCGGCTACTTGTTCTACGGCTGCTCTCAAAGACTTCGCATCAATCGCGGGGTATTTGTAGAGCTTGTCCTCAACTCGCAAGAACAGTTCGAGCAAACGAGCGGGTTCAACCAACCCCCGGTCAATCATCTCGCGTACGTCTTTTAGATCGGTGGTGTGGCCACGCTCTATCTTTGCGAGCGCCTGCCCATAGAAGTCGTAATGAAAAAACTCGATTCCGCCTTCCCGGCCAATGTAACTGCTACGCTCCTCCCAACCGGGAAGGGCGGGAACGAAGTCATCGGGTGAAGCCAGCTCGATATTGAGCTGAAGGTCTTCCTTGAGCTTGGGCAGCTTTCTGAGGATCTCGTCCAACTCGGGAACGATCTTTAGGTCAACATCAATCGTTGTCTCTCCACCCTAGAAGAACAGCAGTAGCTCCACCGACAAAGTAGACTTTTGTTTTTTTCTTTTCACCCCGCCCAATAAACTTCATGAATTGGGTCAGCCGGTCAGCACTTACCTTTTGACGCATTCCATTGCTCTCTGAAAGCTGACAAGCTTTCTAATCAGGGCGTTGTATTTGGAGTGGGCTGTGTCGGACCCGGCAAGCGAGAGAAGATCGTAAAGGCGGTGTTCGGGGTCGGTCGGTAAGGTTGACGGTAAATTTAGACCAAGACGCCGTAGCTTTGGGGCGCCTATAGCTACCAGAAGGGCGGGGATCGTCTCACGCGCCTGCTGCAAGTCTGCGATGCCTTCCCTCACTATGTCGTCTCCGGGTAGTCGTTTCATAGCTTTATTCTAACACCGGAACTGGCCCCTCTTGCCTCATTTGCCCTATGCGGCCATAATAGGGTCGGAAAAATGATAAGAATGAAAGCGAGCGTTAGGCTCGCTTTTGTGTTCCAGGAGTCGAAAAAATTTGAGTTCTTTTTACCGTAAACGCCCCTACATCCATGGAATCCTCCCGACAATTCTCCTCCTAATCGCATCCGTCTCGGCGGGGGCGCAGTCGACTGGCCCCGGCGAAGAAGCCTCCAACTCCGTCCTGACCCGTATGGAACGCGCACGCGCGCTCGCCGCGGTTCATCAGCTTCAGGCTGCCGCGACTGAGTTGGAAAACGTACGCGCGTCGGTCAAGGATGTGGCGCTCAAGAACGTTGCGACCCTGATGTTGCTCGGGATTTATCTGGAAGACGGTAACTACGGACGCTCTCAATCATTACTCGAAGAAACTTTTCAGACACGCGCGGCGCAGAAAGACGAATCACTTCGCACCTACTTCGCCGCCGCCGGTCAAACCGTCAACGGCATCCGTTCGCATCTCGCTCGTTATCGCAGTTTTGGTCTCAATCCGAGCGACACGAATCTTCCGGTCGAAGCGTCGACGGATCTGGAACGCGTGCGCGGCCTGCTGGAACGTGTCATTGCGCAAGCCAACGAGATTGCTAAAGAACCCGGACGGAGTTACGAGTCGCTCGCACTATTGGAAGACGTGCTCAGCATGCGCACAGCGCTGGCGCGCAATGACGAGGATCGCGCGAAGTGGCAGACAGAGTTTTTAACGTCCAGGGAGAAAATGGCGTCGTCGCAGATTCAGGTCGCGTCACTCGGCCGCTCGTCGGCCCTCGATGCGGTCACGTCGAGAATTCCAAACCCGTTTGCAACTCCCAAAACTGACGCCACACAAAGCCCCACAACACAGAGCACCGCACCGGCAGCAACGCTCAGCGGTCAACCAACGACGACAACAACCGCCGAACCGCAACTCATTAGCACTGGCTCACTAAGCGGGCGCGAAAGCAAACGCGTCACGCCGAATTATCCATCGTCGGCCAAGACCCACAACGTCACTGGTACCGTGCGCGTCTTTGCCATCGTCGACGAAAACGGCAAGGTTTGGGTCACCAACTCTGAAGGCCCGGTGCTGCTCCGAACAGCGGCTGAAGAAGCGGCTCGCGCCTGGACGTTCCCGCCGTCCGTCTCCGG
>DATNJO010000659.1:0-3969 GCA_035603895.1 Pyrinomonadaceae bacterium | reverse complement strand
TGGTTACTTGTTCACGATCGTAGTGATGGGAGGCGCAACGCGCACTTTAGTAGCCCACCTGCTGCGCAACGAGCCGGTAACTGCTCGTGCAACTTACGCAGCGGTGCGCGCGCGTTTTTGGGGACTACTCGGCGCGTCGCTGATTGTGTTCCTCTGGGTGGGTATCTCGCTCAGTGCTGTTTGGGTCGTGTGGTACATATTGGTGTTGATGGTTACGTTGCTGGTCCTCGTGGCGACTGTTGTTTCCACATGGTTGGCAATCATCGTCGGGATCCTTGCGGGTTTGGCAGCAACCGGAGTTGGGCTTTGGCTGTTCTTCTTCATCGTTGGCCGCGTGGCTTATGTACCGCAGGTGATGCTGGTCGAAGGCAAGGGCGTCTTCGAGGCGTTTAGCCGCAGTTTTTCTTTAGCCCGCGGCAACGTCCGCCGGCTGATGGCAATGACTTTGTTTACAACCTTCGGAACTTACTCCGCGCTGATGGTCCTGTTGCTTCCGCTTGGCTGGTACGGCTATCTCAACGGAATAGATCCATTCAACTCCGCGCAGTGGCCGGCGTGGTATTCAATCGCCAACAGCGTGCTTGGTCCGTTGAGCTCAATTCTGCTGAGTCCGGTTTGGATGCTGGGGCTTTCATTGCTTTATGTCGACGAGCGCGTGCGGCACGAAGGTTACGACATCGAGTTGATGGCCGCGCGGCAGCTTGGCGAGTTGCCGGATGTAAACGTCTCGTCGCCTTTGGGCACCGCTCTCTCGTCGATCGCAGGCAAAAAACAACCACCACCTGCGCCTCCGGGACCGAGATCATCTGGTACTATTCTGAATCTCACTCAATGATAGTGATGCTTCAGGGCCGAACCAAAATAAACTCCCGCTTCCGTTGGTTACTCACCGCGTTTCTCTTGATTGTCCCCGCGACAGCGAGCGCCGACACGCTGCGTTCAGAGGACTATCAGAGAGAGTTGCAACGCGCCATTACCTCGCTCAAGTCTCTGCACGAGATCGACGAAACCGAATACCCTGGTTACTACCAGGAGCAGTTTGACCAAACAACCGCCACGGTTCGTGAGGCATTACCGGAAAAGCAGTCCGTGCAGGCAAGCGACGAAGTTTGTGAGGTTGATAATACCTGGGTGCACTCCGCACTCGAAGATTTCAAAAAGCTAACCCCGGAAAAACGTGTAACGCGGCTCGATCAACTCATCGCTCGCCTCGAAGCCCTCGAGCAACGAGTCGAGTATCAACGTAGAGCACCCACTGAAAACGACAACAAGGTTTACACCAAAGGCAAGCTTGAGAGCATTTTGGCGCGCCCTGAATATGTAACCCAGGAGCGTGGTCCAAACGCGCTCACACGATTGATTCAGGAATTCATTCGCTGGATTATGCAGTTTCTGCCAGGTCCCATGAAGATGTCGCCGGGCCGCTCAAACTGGATGACCGTGGTCGCTCAAGTGCTCGTATTAATCGTCGTTTTAGTCGTCGTCTTTTACGTCATCAAGATCTTGCTCAGGCGCTTTGGCGGCAAACGCCGGAAACGCGTGGCGAAGAAACGCAAAGCGCGCATCGTGCTCGGCGAGCAGTTGAAACCGGAAGATACCTCGACCGATTTACTCACTGAAGCAGAAGCACTCGCGCGTCGAGGCGAGCTTCGCGCGGCCATTCGCAAAGCATACATCGCTTTACTCGTCGAACTTGGCGATCGGAAGGTCATTACTCTCGCACAGCATAAAACCAACCGCGATTACCTGAACTCAGTCAGAAACAATTCCGTGCTCCATTCAAACATGCGCGGACTAACGGACAGCTTCGAACGTCATTGGTACGGCTTCGACGAAGCCACTGACAACGACTGGCAAAATTTCCGTTTGCGTTACACGGCAGCTCTGCAAACCCAAAACTGATCACGATGCGCCAGCGACTCACAATTATCCTGACCTTCATCGTGATCATCGGTGCGCTGGTCGTGATCAATACCGTTTCCTACGTCAAACAGGAAAAACTTCAGGACTCGGAGTTGTTTCCCAATCGATCCACTTATCATTCCGGACCTACGGGCACGCGCGCGTTGCACGATTTCATGAGCGAGTCGGGTTACAAAGTGATCCGCTGGCGTGAAGCTCCGGAGAAGTTGTTAGGTCAGGCGGGTAACAACGTCGCAACGTTTGTCGTCATTGGTCCGACTCAGCTGCCGTTTAGTGAGGAACAATACAAGGCTATAGCGGAGTGGATCAGTCGCGGTGGTTGTTATGTTGTGATTACACGCGAGCTGGATCTCACGCATGATTCGCCTCCAGGTAGCTGGTCCATCACTGCAAGAACAACCGACTTCCCGACCTTCGATACCGATCCTGCAAACGGCAGCCAGATGACCGAGAACGTTACTGCGCTCAAGCCGGTTCAGCCCACCAGCCTGACGCACAACGTCGCGTCAGTGTTGCCATCGCGTTTTGCCGCGCGCATTACACTCACTCCAACTGAGCCCGCGCCGTCGAAGGTGGCCGAAAACGCGCCTACTCCGATCCTCGGAGGAGTGGCCGACGAAGACGAATATTATGAAGAAGAGGAAACAACCGGATCGGCTTCAGAAGAACCGCCACTACCCGAAGCCGTGCCAGAGCCGAGCGTCGAAGAAAAGTCTACCGCACCGGTGGTTCACATCGGCGACAAAGATGGCGCGGTGCTCGTCGACTATGCTTACGGACTCGGCCGCGTCGTTGTTCTGAGCGATCCGTATATCGTCACCAATGCCGGCATTCGCTCAAACGACAACTTACAACTCGCGATCAATACGCTGACGATGCACGACGGCCTAATCGCTTTTGACGAATACCATCAGGGCCGCGGTGTCACCCGCAATGCGTTTGCGAGTTACTTTTCCGGTACGCCAGTGCTGGCGATTGCCGCGCAGATTGTTCTTTTGATTCTACTGATACTATGGACCAACGGGCGGCGGTTCGCGCGTCCGTTGCCTTTGCCGCAAGTCGACCGGCGTTCGAGTCTGGAATTTGTCGCGTCGATGGCTGAGCTTCAGGAACGTTCGCGCGCCTACGATCTGGCAATCGAAAACATCTATGGGCGCACGCGTCGAGTGCTCGCTCGATACGCGGGTCTTAACTACAACAGTTCACGTTCGGAAATCGCCTCGAGCATCGCGTCGCGTGCGAACATCGATGCTCGTCAACTGGAAACGTTGATGAAGCAGTGTGAAGAAACCATCAACGGTGAGCCAATCAACTGGCGGCAGGCTGTAGATCTCGTCAGACGATTGCGTGAAGTCGAAAGAAAACTTGGCTTGCGGATGCGTTCACGTGACGCGCGGCAAGCAACGGAAAATATCTGACGAAACGAGGTCAACAACTAAACGAATGTCCGAAATCGTCTTCTCCACTGTTGCTCACATCAAAGACGAATTGGCAAAAGTCATCGTCGGCCAGAACGACGCGATCGAACAGATCCTGATCGCTTTGCTCGCGGAAGGTCACGCGCTCATCGAAGGCGTTCCGGGTACAGCCAAGACGCTGACTGTCAAAACACTCTCCCGCATCATCAACGCCGGCTTTAGTCGAATTCAGTTCACGCCCGATCTGATGCCGTCGGACATTACCGGCACGAACGTTTTCAATATCGCGAACTCCACTTTCAATCTGCGGCGTGGTCCAATCTTTACCGATATCCTGCTCGCCGACGAAATCAATCGCACCCCGCCAAAGACGCAAGCCGCGTTGCTCGAGGCGATGGAAGAACGACAAGTGACGATTGATGGTGACGCGTATCCGCTATCTCCGATCTTCACTGTGCTCGCTACTGAGAACCCGATCGAATACGAAGGAACGTATCCGTTACCCGAAGCGCAGCTCGATCGTTTTCAGTTGAAGATACTGTTGGATTATCCGGCTGAAGAAGAGGAGCGTGAAGTGTTGGCTCGTTGGGACAGTGGCTTCAACGCGAAGCGCCTGGATCAAGTCGAC
>DATNJO010000658.1:0-10402 GCA_035603895.1 Pyrinomonadaceae bacterium | reverse complement strand
CTCGGCCGGCGTTGATCGTGAATCTCACGCAGCCCATCGAGCGTGATCTGCAAACGATCGATCTGCGCTTTGTGCATCACCTCCACTGCCCTGTCGGAGATCATCGTGCCGTTTGTGATCACTTGCGCGCTGTAAGGCGTGTCATAACGCCGGCAAAGATCGAGGAACGCTTCCGACAAGCGCTCGATCGCGCCCAAAGCCAGCAGCGGCTCGCCGCCAAACCAGTCGACCGCCATGCTCGGAAATTTCTGCGCCGCAAAACGTTCAGTCACAAACTTGATGATCTGTTCCTGCTTCTCATGGTCCATCGCACCCTTTTTCTTGCCCACGAAGCAGTAGTCACAACCGAGATTACAACCAAACGTCGGCAGGATCGTGAGCAGGAACTGAGAATGCTGGCGCTCGCGTTGATACTGCTCTTCGATAAACGCGAGCTCGTCAAAGTCCGCTTCAACGACGAAATTCCCAGCGATGAGATGTGCAAACAGATCCTCCCTCTCAAACGATGAGCTAAGCGGCTTGCCAGGCGCACTGCTCTTCATGATCGTGCCGCAACGCTCAAACGCGCCCGGCGACAACTTGACCAGTGCTCCACTACGACCGTTGTAAACTACGCCGTTGCCATCAGACAGAGGAATGAGGTGAGTATAGTGCGATGCTTTCCACGCCATGAGCGTGCCCTCCAAAGCCAAAACTGTTGAGCAGACTTACACGATGCAGGTATCGCCACCGAAACACGGATCGGCGCGACGCGACAGACCAGCTTTGTCCAGTGACTCCTGTAAATTCGCCTGAACGACAACAAGATCGGCTTCCGCATTCATGCTGGTTGCGGCAATACAAGTGTCGCCGCCGAAGCAGACATCACCTTTCAAACCCAGCTTTGCGAGTTCTGCGGGTTTCATCGGTCTCGGCAGACGCAGCCACATGACAACATCCGGAGATGTCGTAGATGCCGTAGCGGGGGCCGCTTTGGTGGATTTTGAGGTTTTCCTGGTCGCCATCGGACATGAACTCCTTTGAGGTTGAGAATCCGCGAGGGCGAGCCCAACTTAAACCTCTAAGGTCCGGATGTCAATGTTTTCTATGTTTTCACTTCACCAGGAACTTCACCGGTGGCACGACCACTCGCGACTCAGGATTGTAGTAGTCGTACATCACTGAAGGAGCCGTCTTTGCGGCGAGTCCAAAACGCGGACGAAACTGAAAATCAAACTTGATACCACCAGCGCGCGGCCAAAGATAAAGCAGAATCCGATCGGGCAGAACATCGTATTGCATGATGGTCCAATCCTTACGCGCGGTCTCGAGTGAACGGCGATCGACATCGGCGCCCGGCGGCAATCCGATTTCCGCGAGTAACATTCCATAGCCCCTGAAGCCAACCCGCTCCGCCTCCACGTGACACGTGATCGAATCACCGATCTTGCTCTCGGTCTTGTCACAACTTGTCAGCAAACGTAACTCGGTCGAGGAGTTTTTATCCTGCTTGTCGGTCCACGGAACGTAGTAAGTAGCAAGCGCCTGGACCGATGAAAACGCTCGGCCGTCCGAACGTTTGATCTCGATCCGATTCTTTCCGATCGCTAAGAACGAAGTGATCGGGACGGTGATCGGACTTGCCGGTCCACGTGTTTCCGGAATCTTTACTGTCTGCACCACGCGCCCGTTGATCTCGATCTGGGCCTCCGTGTCGGAGCCGCGTCCTGCGTTGTTTGTCGCAAAGACCGTAAGCATCGTGTCCAGCACGTTGATGGTCGCTTGTGTCGAATACCAAACGCCGTACCGATCTTTCTGTTTGAGCAGAAACAGCAGAGCGTGCTTTACGAGTTCGTTGTTGGCATCGCAGTTCCCTTCCTCCAGGCTACAGAATCGACTGAACGCCTGGACTACAAGCGCGGTCGTTTCAACTCGGCCGGCGAGTCCCCAGCCATAAAACGGCGTGTTGGTTTCCAGTGCCCAGTAAGTGCCAGTAGCTTCGCTAAGAGCCAACGATCGCAGCTTTTTGATTACTGGTCTTACGCGGTCTAAATCGCGCATTTCGATTAACGCCAACGCATACGAAGCAAGTAAGTACGGTTCGTCGATCTCACTGCTCCGTTGACCGACATATTCCATGGCGCGTTTCAACGACGCTGCCAACTCAGCACGCTCCTGCACGGCTGAACTATCGGTCGTTTCCGAAAACAGTTTCGACTCCGTCGCCGCAATAATGCGAACGATATACGCTGTGACTAAAGCGCGTTTCCGATTTTGCGGGTCATCCCCATACTGATTCGGCGGCCAACTACCGTCACTTCCCTGCTGTTTTATCAACCACTGGCGCGCCCCTTTAATAACGTCGTGGTCCATCTCCACCACGCCTGCTGCATCGGTTAGAAAACGTAGGGCATAAGCCGTAAGAGCTATATCCGGATTGCCATCAGTCCAGTAAGCGAAACCGCCGCTGCTATCACGATAGTTCAAAAGCCGTGTGTAACCACTCTTCAGATAACGCTCTGCTCGGCCACGCAACGGAAAATCGTCGCCGGTCTTTTTGTAGTTCCGCAACAGCAGCAAACTGGGATAGGTGGACGAAATTGTTTGCTCGCCGCAGCCATAAGGCCGCTGCATGATCGCTTCTACACTCTCGGTGGCATGGGCCATCAGGTTGGGATAAATCTTCAACTCCGCGCGCGTCGAGTTGGGAATTACAGTATCCGGCAGATTCAGTTCCAACGATGCTGAACTGGCCAGGAGATCGCCGGCCGTGACAGAGAGTTCTTCACCGTCGGGATGAACAGTTACCGGTTTTTCGATCGCGTCATTTGCATCGCCGGCGAGCGCGGTTATCCGTTGGCGTCCATCATCAACCGAACTGACAACACGGAAATCAAACGTCTGACGCGCTGCATCGCCCGCACCAACAGCAGTTTGCTTTCGTGCCGGACCCGTCAATGAGAACCAGTTCTCACTTTTAATCTCCAGGTCGACTTTCTGAAGCCGGTCAAGATAGTTTCGCACTACGACCGGCAACGAGATCTCGTCACCTTCAGTCAACACTCGTGGCGGATCGTGTTCGACAAAGAATGGTTGAAAGGCTTTGAATTCGGTCTCGGCTGTTCCGATCCGGCCGTCTTCAGTGGAACCAATCACAGCCATCTTCCACGTCGTGATGTTGTCTGCCAGTTTGAACTTGATCTCCGCGCGTCCACGTCCGTCGGTTTCGACCGACGGCTGCCACACCAAAGTCTCGGGAAAATACTCTCGCAATCGTGGCGTTGATATTTGTGCACTCGGACCACCGGACTTCATACGCGATGTGGGTAAATCACGCACCGAACGCGACACGACGCTGGCTTCTGTCATCATATACAGCGAGAGACCGCCGCCAGAGACGGTAACCACTGCGTTAACCTCACCGGGCTCCAGCGACGCATTCACCTGCGTAAGACTTGCGACACGCACCGTCACATTAGTGACGACGGCCACAACAAAGCCCGTCCTTTCAAAACGAACTTCATACGTTCCGGGCGGCAGATCTTTCAGAACATACTCTCCGCTGTCATTGCTCGACGTCTGATACTGAGGAACACCCGCCGCCAGTGTGGCTTTGGCCGTGATAGTGACTCCAGGAACTACCGCGCCGTTCGAGTCGGTAACAACGCCGTGAATCACACCGCTTGTGTTTGAGAGCACGACGGCTGGGGTGATTGTGTAAGTTTCTGATGTACGAGTTTGTTCGGAGAGCACTCGGGAAAAATCTGCCACTGCAAAATCATCCACAGTGCCCTCTACGCCATCAGCGCCCGAGCTTTTCACGGTAACCGTCGCCATAGTTCTGGTGATCGGAACAACTCGTGTTTGCACTGGCGCCGAGTTGCCCATCGCGGCTCGAGTCTCAACCTGCACGCGGTCGGTGTAGAGTGATTGGGTTTTGAAGATCGCGTAGTAGGGCCGCTCCCAGGGATCGCGCAAATTCTCGAACGGTTGCTCCGAATCTCGCAAGGCTTCGCGCAATTCGTTATCGGTTTGCGGAAACTTGCCGGTCGAAGTGAGTTTGGCGTTCAGTGTTTTTTCGATCTGCGTTCGCAGCTCGGCAAAATAATCAATCGGCGTATTTGAGATTGTGAAATCGTCTCCGTACCAACTCGGATCACTCGCGAATATTCGATCGGGTCCAGCACTGCTGACCCTGATCACGTAATTCGTGTTCTCCACCACGAATTCGAAGCGATATTGCTGGCCCCAACGGTCGATTAGCCCGTGGAGCTGGAAGTCCTCCCGCGCAAGTTCCTGACGCAACGTTTCCTTATCCCGAATGAAGCCTTTGGTACGCAGGTGGTAATTGTTGACCGCTCGCTGGAACTTCTGGGCGACAGGAATGAAGTATTCCCAGGAACTTTGCAGGACGGAAAAATCATCATCAGTTTCGAAGCGCTTGTCTGGTCCGGCAGACATCAACCTTAGCACCTCCATCTGCCTCTGGATTGAGAAGACCGGTCGATATTGGATACCCCACGGGTCGTGCAAGCTATCGAAATCAATCCGCGCTTCCTGCAAGAACTGGCGCAAGCTGTTCACATCAAAAGGATGCTGAAGGGTTCTTGCGTACCGCGAGTACAACGCGTCGCGAAGAGGTTGCAGTTGCGCGTTGATGATCCGACCAAATATCTGCGGTAGATCGGTTTCGTATTCATCCTGGTGAAATGAAAACGGATAGTCGTTTCGATAACGATTCAGCAGAATTTCAGCGAGGAGATCGAGATCCGGTGAAACTGGCTTTGTCATATCCAGCCGCCGCAGATCTCTAAACGTTACGCCCGAGAGTTGTTCGTCGAGCCCAAGGAACTGTTCCAGAGTGTAGTTATAAGGTTGGCCACCCTGGCCAAACTCCTGATCGGTGCGTATGCGCTCGTCAACTGCCTTGTCGAAAATCGCGACCCCCAACGAACTCTCCGCTGTCTTGCCTCCAGACGTCCGAACGTTGAAGCGCACACTTGCGTCGTCACCAGGACGATAACTCGCTTGTGAAGTCTTGACGTTTAGATTGAGTTCGGAATTGGTTGGATACAGAACGGTGCGAACACCGATCTCTTCCTGATCGTCCGTGAAGTCAGGAAAAGCGGCGATAGTGATTCGATCTGAAAGATTCGCCGCGTACGGGAAAGTCACGGTCGCGCGTCCGCTGCGCAACCGCACGCGCTCGGATCGAATTACAGAAGAATCGTTCGCCAGCTCGACGATCAACGTTTGGTCGGGAAGACTGGAAGCTATCGACGCAACAATCGGTTCGCCGACGTTATACAGTGCCTTTTCCGTGTCGACAAAAACCTTCTGCTCGTTATCGAGCGACAACTCTTTCTGTGCGTTACCAGAGCGCCCTTTAGCGTCCGTCGCCAGAATCTCGAGATCGATGTCTGTCAGATTTTCGAGGTCAGCGGGAAAGCGAATGCTGGTTTTTGCGAGACCATAGCGATTGGTCTGGATTCTCTTTTTGACCGTGGTGTCTTCGTCATCGTCCCCGGTGAGCGCAACATCCACTCGGCATCGCGCCGGCGTGCCATCAGCGTAAAAAGTGGAAACATAAAACTTGAATGGAAGACTCTGGTTTTGATCCGGATAGGCATCGCTCCTGACGATGTAAACGTGGATAGGCTCTTTTGTGAGACGCAAGTTGAAGCGTCGTTGCTCGGTGCGATTGGTCGTTGGATCCGTGAAGTAGGCCGCATAGCTCAGATCTTTAAACTTCGTGTAATCCGAAGTACTGAAACCTTCCTGCTCGACCTTAAGATCGACGTTCGCCAGAAAGGCGCCCTGTGCATCTGTTTCGCCTTCATATTCGTCGCCTTCATCGATCGTGTATTTCTGTTCGCGAAAGTCCCATTCTCTTTTCGCCTCCTGGACCACGCGCACCTTGCCGTGCTTCACGGGCTGCCCGAATAGATAGTCAGCGCTGACTTTCACTTTCGCGTTCTGTCCCGGCAGATAAAAATCTCGATCCGGTTCGACGGTAACCGAGAAGTTCGGCAGTTCGTAACGACTGATGCGAACAGCGTAGTTTGTTGCAAACTCGTCGCCTTCTCGAGTGACCAGGACTAGATAGTCACCCAACCGTACGTTGTCAGGAATCTGCCAGTCGGCATTGACGACACCGAAGCGCGAACTGCGTGCGGTCGTAACAAAGGCCGTCGTTTGTTCAGGATCGGCTATCTTGATGGTGATGTTTTGATCGGCGAGCGCACGCTTTGCCGAGTTGAGCACTACGGCGCGCACGTGCATAGTCTGTCCCGGTTGATAAAGCACCTTGTCGCTGGTGATCAGCGTCCGAGTCAGGTTGTCGAGCCGCACTTCACCTTTTGTTTCGGCAATAACTCCATCACGCGTTCCCACAACATGAACTTCACCAATACTGGCGCTTGCTATTTGCGAGGGCAAAACGAAATTCAGTATCGCGTAACCTTCTTTGTCGGTTGTGCCGGATGCTGTTGGCTTAACGCTGTCGCCTGCGGCGAACGAGATTTCTCCGTTGATCTGCACGCCGGCGGCAGGGCGATGAGTGAGAGGGTGTATGGCCTGGACGCGGGCCCGATACTGTCCTCCCTGGCGCGCCGTCTGCGAAGTTGCAACGCGGACCTCAAACATGTCGGGAGTGATTTCCGAAAGCGATATGATGCCGTTGTTGATCGACATGCCGGATCCGACGACGTCGACGAGACGATAGCGAAGCCGATACCAAAGCAAATCGCGGCGGTTGAATTTATTTACGTCGGCAACGATCGGTGGCAGGTTGAATCGCAGTGTCTGAGTGCCGGGAGCGACGGATTGCGTGGCGGATGTTTCGCAGAGAACAGTATTGTGTGTGTCCAATAGTTCGAGTCTGACACTGGCGTTTCGCGTTTTGCCGGTTGTGTTCTCAACCGCAAGGAGCACTTCTGAGCGATCCTTGTGCAACACGAACCTGGTGCGCGATTCGTTTACGCTGAGGTCACCACCTGCACGAGTGAGTTGGACCACCAAAAGGAACAGGAGAGAAAAGCAAAACAGGGAAAGAAGCCGTCGCTGGCGCATCATCGCCTCACAAGTTGATTTAGTTTTTGAACTAACGTGTTAAAGCAAGGGAGACACACTGGGACGAACGCAAAACTTCAGTCGTTCCACTCGACACGAATCCTTGAATTTTCGCTTTAGGTTGAGCCTGGGGAGGTTCTCGTTGAGTAACGCCGTCGATCGCGAAGGCTACACGCGATGTCAGCCTGTGAGATGAGGAAAATTGTGAATCAGTTGTTTGAAAAGTTAAATCGTCTTCACTTTCCTTCCGCGTGCAACTTGAGCACTCGCAAGAATGCCGCCGCGGCCGGTGAGAAATTCGCGCCCCGTCGATGCGCGGCCCAGAGCGTTCGTGTGTGACTCAGACCACGCACCGGAACACTCACCAACACGCCACGTTCCAACTCTTCGCGCACGCACATCCGCGGCACGAACGCCAACCCAACACGCTTCTGCACGAAACGTTTGATCGTTTCGATCGTTGCCAGTTCGAGCGAGATGTTCAGCGGTGTGTGCTGTCGCGCAAACGCTTCGATCACTTTCACACGCGATCCCGATTTGACGTTGTGTGCGATGAACGATTCGTTGCCAAGTTCCTTGATCTTCACTGACGTGCGCGTTGCGAGTGGATGTTTGGGACTCATGATCAAAGCGAGTTCGTCTTTGAGCACCGGAAACGCTTCGATGTCGCGATCTTCGGGTTCCGAAGCCATCAGCGCAAAGTCGACGTTGCGATCGAGCACCTCGCGCGGTAGGTGACTTGAGACGTGACGGTAGATCTCCACCTTCACTTCCGGGTGCCGCTCGCGAAAGGTCAGGATCAGTTCCGGCAACAGATACAACGACGTGCTTTCGTTAGCGCCGACGCGAACGCGACCCTTTTTGAGAGTCTGCATCTCCGCAATCGCCTGTCCCACCTGATCGCGAAGGTCGAGTATTCGTTGGGCATAGTCGTAGACCACTTGTCCCGCCTCGGTCAGCACGGGCGACTTCTGCGTGCGATCCAGCAACGGTAGACCGATCTCTTCTTCGAGCCGTCGAACCGCGATGCTCACCGCCGGCTGCGTGCGAAACACTTTGTCGGCTGCTTTCGAGAAACTCTTCTCCTGCACCACGCTCAGGAAGTATTCCAACTGGGCCATCTCCATGCGCGCATTATAACGAGCAATCAGCCACGGATGAACACCGACTAACACAGACTCAGAACAAGTATTCATCTGTGTTCGTCTGTGTTGTCCGTGGCCAATAACCTATTATCGTCCGCTTGATCTGCGGCTCGCGTTCCCCTAAAGTGACTGGCTTCTATGGCGATACGCATTGAAAACCAGTACGAGGGTCCCCTCCCCAAAGGCACGTTGGAACAGATCGAGAACGCTTTCGAGAGCCTTCCACGAGAACACACGCGCGGTCTCGAACGCATCAGGCTGGTGCCGTTCATCACCGATCCGCGCATCCGTGGGCAATTTCAGGCCACCGAACTGCCCGGGCTTTATCATCCGCGGCAAGGTCCGAAAGGCGCCTGGCTGGAGCTCGCGGTGAACGTGCTGCTAACTCCTGACAAACCGTTTCACAAACGGATCGTTCCGCGGCTTTCATTCAAGAGCAACATTGTGGCTTTGGTGTTCTCGTTGGTGGGACAACACTACCATTTCACGCTCAAGCACTCGCTCAAGAAGACTCAGCTCGAGCCGGCAGTGCGGCAGTACACGGAGAAGCAGTTAAAGGCGTGGAATGAGAAGAAGCACAGCTTCCGCGCTCGCCTCTTCAAACCCCTGCAACCGACGTTTGAGCGTTGGGCAAAGTCGTTGCAGAAGCGTGCTGCGGCGGAAAAGAAGAAGAGTCTAGCGTCTAAGTAAGTGTTAGATCCCTGTTAGTCCGTGATCGTCTGTGGCTCTTCATCGATCTCGTCAGCGACTGCTCGTAAGATCAATGCCACTTCCGCGTCGCTCACTTGCGACGCCTTGAACCGAACTTCAATGTTGAAGTCTTTCTCCGGCGAAGCGTACTTGAACGTGTAAGGCTTCGTATCCGGAACAACGCGCGGTCCCATCTCCTGCCGCCGCACTTCGCGCGCATCATCCCGCTTCAAACCCTTCGTCGCGATCTCCTTCGCAAACCGCCGCATCGAGTCGTCATCCGGCTGGCGTACGATCTGGAGTAAAACAGATTTGGCAGATATTTCCGCGCCCCGGCAAACTTCGCGGACATCGTCAGGGATTTTTGCGATGGCGAGGGCCTCAGTCACAGTCGTGCGGCTCTTGCCAACCTTACGCGCCACATCATCGTGCGTGTAACCAAACCGATCGCACAGCGAGAGCAATCCATCCGCTTCTTCCCAAACAGTCAGATCCTTGCGCTGCATGTTTTCGATCAGCGCGATCTCCGCCACCGTGCCATCGTCGACTTCCATCTCCACGCACGGCACTTCCTTCAACCCCGCACGTTGCGCCGATCGCCAACGCCGTTCACCCGCAATGATCATCCAGCGCCCAGTCAACCGATTGGGCTTCACCAGCAACGGCTCCAACACGCCCTTCTCAGCAATCGAGGCCGTCAACTCCGTCAGGTCGCCAAACTCCGTGCGCGGCTGTTCCGGATTCGGATCGAGTTTGTCCACAGGAATCATGCGACCCACTTGCTGCGGCCGATGTTGCGACAACTCTTCGACGTAGTGCGCGTCGTGTCGCATTTGCAGTCCCGTCGGCAGTCCTCTTTTAGACACGGCTGATTACCTCTTCACAAAGTTTTCCATACTCAATTGCGCCGGATGAATTCGGTGCAAAGCTGAAGATCGACTCTTTGTATGCCGGCGACTCTTCGAGCCTGACGCTCTTCGTGATCACCGTATCAAACAACTTCGGACCAAACACGTTTTTGATCTGTTCGTAAACTTCGCGCGCGAGCGTCGTGCGTTTGTCGTGCAACGTAACGAGCACGCCCAGCAGTTCGAGATTCGGATTCGGCCGCGCTTTTACCTTCTCGATCGTCTCGAGCAGATCGTCTGTTCCTTCAAGCGCGAAATACGACGACTGAATCGGAATCAGCACGTGCGACGCTGCGACCAACGCATTGACCGTGATCAAACCCAACGTCGGCGGCGTGTCGATGACGATCACTTCGTAGTGCTCTTTGAAAGGTTCCAGTCGATCCTTCAAACGAAACGGCGCGTCGAAGTCGCCCACAAGTTTCGCTTCCAACTTTGCCAAGTTGATTCGCGCAGGAACCACTGACAGGTTCTCGACCGGAGACGCATACACCGTTTGTTCGATCGGCGCCTCGCCGTCCATCATCAACTCGTACACCGATCGTTCGACCGTCAGCGGATCGAGAAACGAGATCGAGCTGTTAGCTTGTGGATCGAGATCGAGAAGAA
>DATNJO010000657.1:0-2510 GCA_035603895.1 Pyrinomonadaceae bacterium | reverse complement strand
ACCTGGCCGGCGCCCCGCCGCCAATACAGTCCGAGAAGCCGCCGCGAGATGAGACCTCGATGCTCGATTTGCTCGAGCCTTAGCAGTGGCCTATCATCGCGGGAATGATGTGGTGCCTAATCCTTCTAGCGGCGCTGCTCTTCCCTGGTTCAGCCGTTCGCACAGCTTCAGCCGTTCAGTCTGACGAGATTCGTATCGATGTTCCTGCTGACGCGCAGATCACGGTGCGAAACGACTTCGGCAACGTGTCGGTCGAGGTTTGGAACAACAACTACGTTGCGGTCTCCGCGGCGATCGAAGGTTCCGCGAAGTTCAGCCGCTCACCGATCGTTATCGACAATCGCGGCAAGCTGCTGACGATCTCGGTTGTGCGGCGGCCGATCGACCCGGCTGTTGCTATTCATCTCAAAATTAAGGTTCCGGCAAGCGCCAACCTCACTGGTAAGTCTGCGGAAGGCGAGATCACGGTCGATCGCAGTCGGCTTTCCAAACCACCAGAGCTACCGGCCAAACCACCGGAGCTGGTCGGTCCTGACAACGCGAAACCTCCGGTGGGCACGCCGGCCGGCGAACCACAAAACGACGAGATCAGCGAGGGCGACGTGATTCGTGTCGACTCGCAATTGGTTACGCTCAACATCAGTGTGATCGATCGCGGCACGAATCGTGGACTGATGGGTTTGAACCAGTCAGATTTCAAGTTGTTTGAAGACGGTCAGGAACAGCGGATCGTGCAGTTCGACTCTGCTGCTGCGCCGTTTGATATGGTGCTGCTGATCGATTTGTCGGGCTCTACCCGCGAGGTCGTGAAACTTATTCGTGCGGCAGCCTTGCGCTTTGTGGAAGCTGCGCGGCCGGCAGATCGCATCGCCGTGATCACGTTTGCCGGAGAGGCGAAGATCATTTCCGAACTGACCGCCGACCGCGAGCTTTTGCGGCAAAGAATCGAAACGATCGACACCGCGCGCGGAGACACAAAACTTTACGACGCGACAAACTTCGCGATGAGCGAGGTGCTGAAGCAGTCGAAGAACTCGCGCCGCACTGCGATCGTGCTGATGAGCGATGGCCTGGATGGAACGATTCCCGGCATCAGCGGTCAACAGGGTTCCGTGAAATTTTCATATCCGGAGACGCTGCGCAATATTCAGGAGTTTGACGGCGTTCTTTATACGTTGTGGCTCAACACTGAGTACGAAGCGATGAGCCCGCTCGACACCCAGCCCGAAGCGTTCGATATGGGTCACAATCGAATGAAAGAGATGGCGGAGGCGGGTGGGGGAATCTTTTTTCCGGTCGAACGTCTCACAGATCTCGCCGGAGCTTACGAACAGGTGGTCGCGGACCTCGGAACGGTATATAGTCTCGCTTACAAACCCGCAAACAGCGCGCGTGATGGACGCTGGCGCGCAATACGTATCGGAGTCGATCGACCAAACGCCGTGCCTCGTGGCAAGCGTGGCTACTATGCGAACTAGACTTTCAATAGTTCTCTTCTTAGCTGCTTTCATTCTATCCGTGTCTGTCCGTGACGTCCGTGGCCAGGACAATCTCGAAACGATTCGCATCGATTCAGACCTCGTCGATCTGAAAGTCAGTGTGCTTGGTTTATCGACGAACGCGACCGCGCCGTTACTCGCACAGAAAGACTTTCGCATACTCGAAGACGGCGTGCCGCAGGAGATCACGTTCTTCGCTGCGGCCGATGCGCCGTTTGACCTCGTGCTGTTGCTAGATCTTTCCGGCTCAAACTCCAGGAACCTGAAGATGATTCGCAACTCGGCGAAACGTTTCGTCGACGCCGCGCGCGACGTCGATCGTATCGCGCTCGTTACTTTCACCGATCGGCCCGCGCTTTATTCGTCCTTCACGCTCGATCGAAAGAAGTTGAAAAAGAGTATCGAAGATATGGACGAAGCGATCGGCGGCACGAATTTTTGGGACTCGCTCGACTACGTACTGCGCGATCTGATCGGTAACGGCGGGGGACTGCGGCGCAGTGCGGTAGTGGTGATGACAGACGGGATCGACAACGCGTTGCCTGACGTGCCTGGTCCAGGCTCGCGCACTCCGTTTGAAAAACTGCTCGAGAGCATTCGCCAATCGGAGAGCATAATCTTTCCGATCTATCTCGACACAGAAGAAGAGAACGTGAAGCGTTATCACGTGCCGCGCGCTGCGTACGCGCAGGCTCGCGACCAGTTGGGCCAACTCGCTACGCTTTGCGGCACCACGATGTATCGCGCCGCAAAGCTAAAAGATCTCGATGCGGTGTACGCGCAGGTCGTACGCGATCTCAGCACCGTCTACAGCATCGGTTATAGTCCTTCAAACAAGACACTCGACGGCAAATGGCGAGCGGTTGAGGTGCAGTTGAGCAACCGTCCCGATCTCTTCGCCAGAACAAAACGCGGCTACCACGCCAAGCTCATCGAACCCAGCCAGTAGCCTTCCTAAATTCCCCTTGTGCTTTTTGTGCTGCTTTGTGGCTGAAAAGCTTGTAAATGGCT
>DATNJO010000656.1:0-2066 GCA_035603895.1 Pyrinomonadaceae bacterium | reverse complement strand
ACCCTGAAGCACGTCCACTTCCGCCTTCCGATAACCAATGTCGCGCATGAACGCCCTGACAGTGCGGCGATCCTGTTCGAGCAACGTCAGGCTCGTGTAACCACGCCCGTAACCGAGATACGGAATCAAACCAATCGGGTTTGCCTTCTGAGTCTTGAGGCTCGAAGCGATGTCGTCGTAAACGAGTTTGTTAGTGCCGGTGATGCGAATGTCAGTTAGACGAAAGCGCCGGCCTCTTTCGACTTGATACTCGATCTCGATGTTGTGGCCGGTTAACGCAGTCGGATTAAGGTTCTGACAAGTATCCTGCGTACCGTTCGGCCCTAATTCCGTCGGTGGATTGCTGACGCGGCAAATCTCAGTTACTTCGGCGAAGAAGAAGCCGTCTTCCTGGAGTTTGTTGCGAACCCGGCGCGCACCTTCAACGATCGCCGAGTAATCGATGTTGCCTTCGCGTTTGACGGGCAACAACTCGCGTTGGCTTTTCTCGCTGATCTCGTAGTTCGTAACCTTGACGCTAACCGTCGGTCCAACCGCTCCGTTCACAGTAATGCGCACGGTGTTCTTGTCTGAATCTCTTTCGACACGCGGGTCGTCGAGCGTGGGCGCGAGGAAGTTTTTGGCAATCAACGCGTCGCGGATCTTATTGACGTCGGCGCCGAGATCGTCACGCGTGAAAGGTATTCCCGGCTGCAAGGTAAGCGAAGTGCGCACCGTCGAGGCGTCGAAGCCGTTAACGTTGATATCGAATGCTTCAACACGCGCCTGTTCGCCCGGCGTGACTTTGTAAATAATTGTGGCGCGAAGGCCGCGCGGACCGATGTTTTCGACCGGATCGACAGTAGCGTTGAAGTAGCCGCGGTCGCGCAAGTAGACCTGAATCTCGTCGGCGTTACGCAGAATAACCTGTTGCGAGAGTCGTGTGCCGGGTTGGACAAAATTCAAACGCGCACGAAGTTCGTCGACGGCGATCGGAGTTCCGCTTACCGGGCCCAACTCGATCCGCACGTCGCCGATCAGCACCTGCCGTTTTATGACGAACCGAAGCTGAACCGGTCCCGTGCGATTCGCGCCTTGTTCGACAACCTCAACACGCGCGTTCTCAATGCGTCCGGAATCGAACAGCGCTTGTAGCGAATCGCGCACGCGAACCGCGGAGAACTGCGTATTCGCCGAGACTTTCAGCAGCGCCAGAAACTCAGCCTGAACATTGGGGTTATCCGGCGTCCCTTCGAAGACGACCTCAACCGCAGTGATCTGCCGGCCTTCGTAGTCTTCGATCCGCACATCCTTCACCGTTTTTCCTGCGGCGTTGCCGGGAAACACGAGAACCAGCAGGAGAATCAGCAGCAGTCTGCTTTGCACAAAAAGGTCTGCAATGAAGAACAAGTCCTCGCGCAAAGGCGCAAAGGCGCAAAGAAAACCCTTAGAGACGCGGTAGCGCTTTGCGTCTTTGCGCCTTTGCGCGAGAAGTTTTCTTCCTTTTGTGCAAAGCCGCAGCAGTCGAATGTTGGGCGCCTCCGGCAACAATTCCTTCACATACCCCTTGCTCAAAATCGCTTTCGAAAACGAATCTCAAAACTGAAGTTGTTAGTCTGAGCGGTGAGTCTTCGCGTCGAGGCTTGTTCGTACTGCGCGATAAACGACAGCCGGTCAGACACGCGATACTCGAGCGCCAATATTTGATTCGGATCTGAAGTAACGTTGGTTGAATAAGTAACAGTGACTTCCTTGCTGATACGACGGCCCAGCGTTAAGCGCGCGGCTGGAGTTGAACCTGTAGTGCCGCCAATCACGGGACTGATCTCAAACCGCGTGAGTCCAAACAGTTTGCTCGTAGCTCGTTGCGCGGGCGCATTGATCAGCGCGTCCGTCAGCAAACTGGTCGCGGCGCCGACTTCAGACTGCGCCAGAATCGAGGAACTCGTGTCGCCGGACGAAAGCTGTCCGGTCGTGATTAATGAAACGACGTCTGCCTGTGGCAGTGCGGGCTCGGAACGTACCACCGCCTGCGGCTGCGAGAGTGGACCGGTCAAACTCACGATTACGCGATAACCACGAATCTG